>JAQCIA010000243.1 GCA_027620105.1 Verrucomicrobiota bacterium
CAGCGCCGCATCAACCCCCTCCATGGATTGCTCACCCCGCGCCGTCCGTTTGCGCAGCCGTTCGCGCGGCTTGAGCAACCGCACCGACTGCTCCCCGCGCAAGACGGCCCACGACGCTTTATTCAGCTGCAGGACCGGGCGCTCCCCTTCCGTGCGCACGAGCACATCCTGGTCGACCAACTGATGCACCACCGCCATCAGGGCCGAACGCGACAGCGACTTGACGATCCCATAGGTGCTCAGGGCCTCGTGCCCGGCGCGCCGGATGCCTTCCGAGTCCGCACCCAGCAACACATCGGCGACATGACCAATGCCATAGCGCTCCTGCACGCGCGCGACGCAGGACAATATCTTCTGCGCGAGCACCACGCCATCCGCCATCTCCTCAACCTCATCGAGACAGACGTCACACGCGCCACAATTCGGCTGCGCGTAGGCCTGCCCGAAATATGTCGATAAGGCCGCGTGCCGGCAGCGCGCCGACGTGCAGAACCGCTGCATCCCGCGCAGCAGTTCGTCCTGCACGCGCCGCGCCTCCGCCAGTGCCGCATCCTCAGCCTGCGTACGCGGCGCGGCGCTCTCGTCGTCATCGCCGTTCTGGCTATTGTCGAGAATCGCCTTCCAGCGCATCAGGTCGGCCGCGGAGTAGAAGAGCACACACTCCGCCTCGAGCCCGTCACGCCCCGCCCGCCCGGTTTCCTGCTGGTAATGCTCGATGGATTTCGGCAGCGCCGTGTGGATCACCCCGCGCACGTTGCTGCGATCAATGCCCATGCCAAACGCGATCGTCGCCACCACCACGTCGAGCGACTCGTCGGCAAAGGCCTCCTGTGTGCGGTGACGTTTATCGCTCGGCATCCCCGCATGGTAGAACGCCGCCCGCACCCCGCGCGATTTGAGCCACACCGCCAGGCCTTCGGTGTCCTTGCGGCTCAAGCAATACACAATGACCGCCTCACGATGGTGCCGCGCAATCGCCGCCAGCACCTGTTCGCGCAGATCGGTGCGCGGCAATACGCGATAAATCAAATTGGGCCGATCAAAGTTTCCCACCAGCACCGCCGCGTTGCGCAGTTGGAGCTGCTGCACGATGTCCGCGCGCACGCGCGGCGTCGCCGTGGCCGTGTACGCGTGCAGACTGGCCTCGGGCATGTGCCTCCGCAGCACCGCGAGCTGACGATACTCCGGACGAAAGTCGTGCCCCCACTGGCTGATGCAGTGCGCCTCGTCGATCGCAAAGCGCCGCACCTTCAACTCCTTGAGCAGCGCCAGAAATTCTTCCATCACCAGCCGCTCGGGCGAGACGAAGAGCAACCGCATCCCGCCCGTGCGCAGCGCCGCATGCACGGCATGGCGCTGCGCGGCCGGCATCCCGCTGTGCAGCGCCGCCGCCGGATAGCCAGCCTCGCGTAGACCGTCCACCTGGTCCTTCATCAGCGCAATCAGAGGGGACACGACCACATCAAGCCGGTCGTCCAGCAGCGGCGGAATCTGGTAGCACAGCGATTTTCCGCCACCCGTCGGCAGCACCGTCAGCGCGTCCCGCCCCGCCAGCGCGCAGGCAATCGCTTCGCCCTGCAGCGGGCGCAAGGTCGCATAGCCCCAATACTGCTGCAGCGTGTCCCGCACGCGCGCCACATCCGCGGGGGCGAGGACCGGTGGTTCTGTTGTCGAGATCATGCGCGCCATCTTAACGCGCCACACCGCGTGCGCAATGTCTGTCCGTCTGCTACGCTGCTCCAGTCATGCGCATGTTCATCATCCTTGCCGCACTCATGGTGGCCGGTGTCCACACCGCCACGGCGGGCTATCACTATTCCGTGCACGTCGAAACCGAAAAGTATGGCAACTCAACCGCGTCCTACGACGATGCCGCCCGCCGCGCGCGCATGATGTCCCTGGACATCACGGCCGTCAACTACCGGTTCGAAATTCGCGCGTCGTCCCTGGCGCCGGATAGCGCGCAGCTTGAGTGGGTCGTGCTGGCGCGCGATTCCAAACGCCAGATTGAGGAAGTCGCCCGAGGCACTGCGTCGCTGTCCTTTTCCAAGGCGCAACGGCGCACCACGCTGGAGACTGGCCGCGTGCAAATTCCGGACACCGGCGAGGGCGCGCACCAAAGCGACCTCTACGGCTACGGGATCCGCATCACCGACGATCAGGGCCGCGTGCTCGAAGAAAAATACAGTCCCGCCGGCGCCAAAAGCGCCATCACCTGGACGCCCAGCGCCAATGCGCCACCGCCGGCCCCGCCCCGTCCCACCGTTTCCATGCCCGTGGTCTTCTGACCGGCAGGCGCAGCGCACCGCCGAATCGGCATGCCCGCCGCGCCTGCCCCGCAACAACGCTTTGGGCTTGGCGGCGGCGGTCCTTTGCCCGAGGATCGCCCGCTCCTGCATGTTTTCCTCCCTCACCATACGCGGTCTATCGCTGAAACCGGCCCGCTTTTGCGCCCCGCTGGCGGAAATCACGCACAGCGCCTTCCGACGACTGCTCACGGATTTTGGCGGCTGCGGCGCCCACTTCACCGAAATGCTTTCCGGACGCAAACTGCTGAAGGAAGATCTGCAGCGCTCCCCCTACAGCAGGCGCGCGCCCGCCGAAAAGCGGCTGTTTTATCAACTCATGCTGCGCCCGGATGACCCCGTGGACCAGATCATCGACCGCCTCGCCACGGTCGGACCCGATGCCATTGACCTGAACCTCGCCTGCTACGCGCCGGTCATCCGCCGCCTCGACGCCTGCAGCCAGCTCTTCGAAAATCTGCCGTCCCTGATCCGCGTCCTGCGCGCCACGCGCCGGGCCTGGCCCGGCCCGCTCACCGTAAAAATCCGCCTCGGCAGCGCCGCCGCCGGCAACGAGGCCCGCTTCGTCGAACGCCTGCGCGCCATCGAGGACAGCGGCGTGGATGCCATCACCCTGCACACGCGCTTTTTCGAGGACAAATTCAAGCGCCGTTCGCGCCACGAACTATTCGCCTGGGCCACCGCCCAGACACGCCTGCCAATCATTGCCAACGGCGATATCCTCGGCGAAGGCACGCTGACCGAACACCCGGCGCATTTTCAATCCGTGGCCGGCATCATGATTGGCCGCATGGCTGTGGCCCGCCCTTGGCTCTTTGCCGCCTGGAATCAGCAACCCGTCACCATCGACCACGCCGAAATCTGGCGGCGCCTGCACGGCTATATCGCCGCGGATTTTCCGGAAAATATCGCCCTGCGCCGCATCCGCCTCTTCACAAAATACTACGCCCGCAATTTCCATTTCGGGCACACGCTCGACATGGCCATCCAGAACGCCCCGTCATTGGAAGCCATGCACGCACGTGCCGGCGATTTCTTTGCCACCCCGCAAGCGCTTTTCCGCGAGCCCTGCCTGCAGGGGCTCTGAGCGTGGCGCCGCTTCGTGCCTTTTGTGCCGCCCGCCTCCACGGCACCGGCGCCGATGCAATGGCTAGAGGCATGCACCCCTGCGACCGCGGTGGGTTCGTCCGGCGGCAAAAAGTTCAGCTCCTCAGGAATCGGCATGCGCAAACGGTACATACGCCCCTTCCCTGGGCCACTAGCGTCCCATACAGGGGGCGGGAACACATTACGGAGCCACGGAGGAGCGCATGAGAAAAGGCGATATGACGGTCAATGTTCCCGTGTTGAAACAGGGCATCAAACGGATGGTTCTGTGAAATGCCCCTCCTCTTCCTCCGCTTACAAACCGTCCGCGCAAAATATTGAATGCAGGTTCGGCGCGAGATGGCGAAAACGTTAGGAAATGCGGGTGTTGGTCGCCCGATAGAAGTGCCAATGGGATCGTAGTGTCCCTGGGCCTAGATTCTCGGCACGTGCGAATCCGAAAGTAGCGACCTGTTTTTTCAGAACCTCCCGCGGAGGCGCAGCGTACCGGAATCTGTCACCGCCAGCCCATGATTGCGAAAAGTCGACATCCCCGGGCGCATCCCTGATTCATTGACCTGAGTCAGGCGGCGGCGGCCAGCCATAGGGAGTC
>JAQCIA010000244.1 GCA_027620105.1 Verrucomicrobiota bacterium
CGGCATCGAGGTCACGGCCGACCGCGACATCCTGCCGCCGCTGCGCTGCGAATGGCCGAGCCACTGGAACGCGCAACTGGCCATTGCGGAGGTCGGCCGCGCCGCCGCCATGGTGCATTGCGAAGACACGACCTACAAGTACAAGGCCCTCAATCTGCTCCGCGAAGACAGGGTTTCGACCCTGGGTTTCGAGAGCGAACAGATTGCGCCGCTCACGGACAACCGCGCGGCGGGCGGCGTGGAGTGGCGGATCAATACCTATCGCGGCGGCTGGCAGGCAGCGGCCGACCGGTACCGAGCCTGGATGGAGAACGCCTACCAGCTCACGAAAAAGCGCGCCCAGCGGCCGGACTGGACGCAGAAGATTTCCCTGGCCGTCAGTTGGGCCTCGACCAACCCGCAACTTCTGGACGGGCTGGCCCGGTTGCATCCTCCGGAGGAAACGCTGATCCATCTGGACCACTGGCGGACCGACCCCTACGACATCAACTACCCGGTCTTTGAACCGACGCCCGCGACCCGTGCCTATCTGGAGAAGGCGCGCGCCCTGGGGTTCAAGGTCATTCCGCACTTCAACTATTTCGGGTGCTGCAAGGGGAACCCGCTCTATGCCGCCATCCAGGACTGGCACGTGCGCGACCTCGTCCGCAACGAACCGCAGGGTTGGTTCTTGCCGATTGACTGGGCCGGGCTGGACGCACAGATGGCGGCCGATCGCGCCCGCAACGAAGCGCTGGGCTGGGTTCCTCAGGAGAGGACAGAGAAGCACCCCTTCTACCGCCTGGCTTACATGCATTTGGGACTGACCCGGTGGCGGCGCGAGCTGGAAGACCATCTCGTGGGCGCTTGCGACACGTTGCAGGCCCCGGGGGCCTTTCTTGACCAGACCTACCACACCTGGAACAGCAATCCCGGCGTGGTCGAGAACATGACCATGGTGGAGGGTCTGCATCTGCTGCAGGAGGAACTGGCGGCGATCCGGCCCGAGCTGGTGCTGGCCGGGGAGTGCCTGACCGAGATCAGCTTCCAGCGCCAGTCCTTCGCGCAAACCCATCCGTGGGGCTGGGGCGACATGCAACCGGTCCATGTGCAGGCCGCCCATCCCATTTGCAGCTATCTCTGGAGCGGCCATACGCGGCATATTGGCTACATCGAGTTGGAGCCGTGGAATCCCCGGTTGGATGTGTCCATCGCGATCCATTCCAAAATGGGCGTTCTCCCCACCCTGGTGGCACGTGAGCGCACCGCAGTCGAGGCGGACATCCTGCGCAAGGACCATCCCGGGATGAAGCAGATACTCGACTGGGCCCGGCGCGAACGAAACTAGAACGAAAACGACAGGAGATCTAGCATGAGAGTCCTTTTCATTGGCGGCACCGGAACCATCAGCGCCAGCGTCAGCCGGCTGGCGGTCCAACAGGGCATTGAACTCTGGCACCTGAACCGTGGCCAACGCGGCATCACCATCCCCGGGGTCAAAACGATCACCGCCGACATCAACGAAGAGAAACAGGTTGCGGCCGCGCTGGCAGGGCACAGCTTCGATTCGATTGTCAACTGGATCGTGGCCTACCCCGAACAGATCGAACGCGACATCCGCCTTTTTTCCGGTATCACCGGCCAGTACATTTTCATCAGTTCGGCGTCGGTCTACCAGAAACCAGCCACCTCCCATCTCATCACCGAGTCAACGCCCCTCGCCAATCCCTTCTGGGAATACGCGCGCAACAAGATCGCCAGCGAGGAGCGGCTGCTGCGCGAATATCGCGAGCGGGGTTTTCCGGCGGTCATCGTCCGCCCGTCGCTGACCTACGGCGACAGCCTCATCCCCCTTGCCATCACCAGCTGGGGCAAGTCCTACACGCTTGTTGAGCGGATCCGCCGCGGCGCCGAGATCATTGTCCCGGGTGACGGCACCTCATTGTGGACCACCACCCACGCCGACGACTTTGCGCGGGGCATGGTCGGGCTCCTGGGTCATCAGCAGTCCATCGGCCACGCATTCCACATTACCTCAGACGAGGTGCTCTCCTGGGACCAGCACTACCTCGAAGTTGGCAGGGCGATCGGCGTTGAGCCAAAGATCGTGCACCTCACCTCAGACTTCATCAAGCACTTTGCCCCGTGGGAAGAGGGCAGTCTCCATGGCGACAAGGCGCCAAGCGCCGTGTTCGACAACAGCAAGATCAAGCGATTCGTGCCGGGCTTCAACGCGCAAGTAACCTGGGCCAAGGGCGTGCGCAGATCCATGGCATGGTTCGAGGCCGTGCCCGGACGGATCGCGATCGACACCGAGGCTGAGGCGCTCTGGGACAGGATGATTGCGGCGCACCGCAAGGCATTTATCTGAACCGCAGGTGATCCGGCGGCCACAGCCTGATTCAGAACGGATATCGGTATGCAGAGACGGCGGCACGTCGGTGTGGTCATTGCGGGCCCTCTTGCTTCACCCGCGTCTTGATTCCGTGCGGAGTGCGCATGAAGTCCAAATTGACATCGCCCGCCCGATGCCACGACCGCTCAACCATGCCAACGCGCATTCAGGCCGGTTCCAGCGGGTGCGTGCCCATACCGCCTGAAACGCGATTTCTTGTCCATTCCTCCACCGTTCGGCCATGCACGCGCTCGGCATTGAATGGCGCTTACTTAAGCCTCGTTTGGGATATGCGCAAGAACGGCTCTATGTAAGCGCCATTCCGCTCTGCATTCGTATTTGGTGTCGTTTCTATATCCATGCATAACCCGGAGCCCAATCCCTTGAAGATCCGGATGAAGCGTTATGCGTTCCGAATTCTTTTCATCGCAATTCTCGTGGTTTTTCCGGCCACCGTAATTGAGTGGGTATATCGGATGCAATGGATCGACACCTATCGAGCAGAACTACAGGCGTACAACTCGCCGGAAGTCATCGATGGAAAGCCGGATTCTAAGAGCCTGACGCTGCTTACACTCGGCGATTCGTTCACGGCCGGGACCGCAACCTATCCCGAGGTGCTCCGCAGGATGATGCCGAACTGGCGCATCGTTAACGGCGGGATTTCGGGCACCGGAATTGCCCAGGCGACGATCGTCGCGCCGCAGCGTCTGAAACAGTTTCGCCCGGACATTTGCGTTTATCAAATCTACGTGGGCAATGACCTCTTCGACATTCGCTACCCCTGGCGCAGTGCAAACCTCACAACGGCAAGGCGAACGTACTGGTTTCTCGCATCGCATCTCCGTTCGTTTGGATTCATCAATTATCGGCTCGGGCAGATACGGGCCGGGGCGCGCACCACGTATTCGCCGGCCCCTACCGGAACCATTTCATTGGCATCCTTTTCCCCGGAGCGGTACGACGCACGCGAGCGACTCTATTTCGCTGCGGAACCGGAAATTCTGGAAAACCACATCTACGTCACGGAACAACGCGCCGCCGATTATGATCGCTTTCTTCGCGGTCTGGAAGCATTGCGGAAACAGTGCGCCACGTCCGGCGCACACCTGGTGCTGCTTGTGATTCCGCATGCCGTGCAGGTTGCGCCGGTCTATGCCGAGAGAATGCGAACCCTCGGCGCAAGTTTGGATCAGCACGACCAGGCAACGTCAGTGGATTATCCATTTCTTTTCGGCATTCGCGAGGCGTTTGAAGAAGCTCCGCGCGTCACCGTCGTTGATCCGCTTCCGGCATTAACGGCATCTGAACGGGACGGCAGCCCCGTGTATTTTTCCAACGATGGGCACCTGAATGAGGTCGGGCAGCATTGCGTGGCGCAGGAATTATTGCGCGCCATTTCCGGAAGGACCGATTGAGCAGGGTTGCCCCTGGCTCCTGTAGGCGGAAGGCGCTTGCGTCGTGGGCGTGGGGGCGCTCGGGGTCATTCGTCACCGAGGCGAGTTGTCGATTGACGAGACGTGCGCCCGCTGCCCTGATATGTGGTCCTTCCGGGTTTCCCGTGGGATTTTTCATTGGCCCACGCGCACGCACACACGCCGAAGGCCGGT
>JAQCIA010000245.1 GCA_027620105.1 Verrucomicrobiota bacterium
TGGAGCCGTCCCCGGCGAAGGCGCGGCCCAAGGTGGCGCGCACGTTACATTCACTCAAGAAGCCTGGGTTCGAATCCATGAGGAAAAGGACCGCCAATTTAGCGGGCAAGCGATTGTAGGGTGGTATCACTCGCATCCTGGTTTTGGCGTCTTTTTGTCCGATCACGACATATTCATACACAAGCACTTCTTTTCGACCCCCGGCAGTCTGGCTTGGGTCTACGATCCACACTCCGACGAAGAAGGTTGTTTTGGATGGACTGGTGGCGAGGTTCGCCGTCTGGCACACTACGGGGTGGCCACCGAGGCATCGCAGCACGTCCTCCCGAAGAGCGAGCCATCGCCTTCCACACACGGACATGAGCAGGCACCGAAGCGACTTCTCGGCATTGCATTCTGGCGATCCCCAAGGACGATACGCGCATTGCTCATGGCAGCAGCCGCAATCCTTCTTGCTCTGCTTGCGGGACTCGGGATTCAGGCTCTTCGGCGGTCGTCGTGGTTTCATCGTATACAACGAACTGACAGGCAACAACATATCAATCAACCGGTTGGGAATGACGCGGCGAAGCCTCGGCAGGATGCGAAGGACTCACATGCCGCCGAGGCGACCACGGGGGGCGGGAGGACGGATAAGGACTCACCTGTGCGCCACGGCGACGAAGACAATCGAGATGGAGGAACCCGATGAGCGATGACCAAGGCAAAATCCGCATCACATGGGATGATGTCAACAAGGCCGAGGTGGACCCGCCAACGCCAGTAGCCATACCCGTTACGCGACCTGTTCGCCCATCAGGCGATGGCTCATGGGGAACGATCTCGCCACAACCGAACGCGGCAGCATCCATGACGACATCCGGCGGGAGCGTTCTATTGAAGGGATGGTTCTACCTCGGCGCAGCGGGCCTTGTAGGAGCGTTTCTCGCATGGATGTTCTGTGAACCGTCGTTTGAGGATGTGGGCGTTCAAGGATGGGGCAGTGCTTTCATGTTCCCGCTCATGGTGATCTTGATGTCCATTGGCTTCGGATCTGCGGAGAGCGTCGTCGAGCGAACATGGAAAAGAGCGTTTCTCCGTGGCCTTGCGTCCACCGGGCTTGGCCTTGTCTTGGGGTTTTTCTTCTACGGAATCGCAAACATCGTCTTCGCCATACTTACTGGCCTCCTGGTCAACCTCGGCGCGGACGAAGACGGATTGCCGAGCAATCCCCTTTTCTGGTTGGTCAGAGCTCTGGCATGGGCTGTCTTCGGTATGGCGGGAGGCCTGATCTTCGGCATCGTCAGTAAGTCAGGGAAGAAGACGTCCTACGGCATGCTTGGTGGCGTCATTGGCGCTGCAATTGGCGGAATACTGTTTGACCCTATCAGTCTAATGGCGGGGGGCGCAGAGGCCAGTCGTGTGATCGGGATGAGCATTCTCGGCGCGAGTACGGGCATCGCCATCGGCCTTGTAGAGAGCGCGTTGAAGGATCGATGGCTGTACGTCTCCGGTGGGCCGCTCGCCGGGAAACAGTTCGTGCTGTATCAGGATCTCGTGACAATCGGAAGAAGCCAGTCCAATACGATCTATCTCTTCAAAGACCCCGAGATTCTTGAGCAGCATGCAACAATCGAGCACCGAGCAGGAAAATCCCTCATAACAGCATGCGGCCCGGTGGTGGTCTCGGGGCAACCGCTGCAGTCCCGTATGCAGAGAGCGCTGAGTAACGGAGACTCGATACAGATTGGCCGTTACACATTCAAATATGCTGAAAAGGAGCGCGCAGCGAAGCCATGAGCGACTTCAAATTCACTTGCCCGCATTGCCAGCAGCATCTATCTGCAGACGACTCGATGGTCAGCATGCAAGTGGCATGTCCAACGTGCTCAGGGACTCTCATCGTGCCGGAGCCGCCAACGTCGCAGTCGCGTCCTTCAACCCCGCCAACCGAAGTGGGGGGCATCTGCCCCTATTGCCGGGCGGAAATCTCCCCAACGGACCGCTCGCGGGTGTGTCCAGCCTGCCACACACCGCACCATGCAGACTGCTGGAAAGAGAACAAGGGATGCACGGTGTTCGGTTGCTCGATGGCCCCGCCAGATGAGGAGAAGATATCGCTCTCTGGGGTGCGCCCATCATCAATGTGAACATCCCCCGGTGGCAACACAATCGCACCTCCTCATCCCATTGACTCTGTTTCATTTGGGCCTCAGGTTCGACCTTGGGTGCGGTACTGGGCAAGAACAATGGATCTCGTCATAGTCGGGCTCATGATCGGCATCGTTCTGGATTTCATCTATTCAGCCGCACTTGAGATCGACGACGTACTGCTTGGGGTCATAGTTGCGTTTCTCTACGCATTTGTTGAGCCGATCATGTTATCAACATGGGGGACTACGCCCGGGAAGGCATTGCTGAAGATTCGCCTCAGGAAAGCGGACGGATCAACGCCGGGCTATGGCGATGCTCTGTCGCGAGCATTCAGTGTCTGGGCGCGTGGACTGGGGCTTGGCATTCCAATTATAGCATTCATCACTCACCTCAATGCCTACAACACGCTGAAAAAGAACGGCATCACCTCGTGGGACAAAGATGGTGGGTTCCGCATCTCGCATGAGAAGATCGGGGCCGGTCGAGTGCTTGCGTTTATCGCACTGTCGGTCGGATTCCTGATCCTTATTTCTTTCGGGAACATGCAGTAGTTACTGGTTCACCGTGCAGCAATTGGAGTCGCCGATGAGTTCGCCGCGTGTTCGTCGCTTGGAAAGTGACCATGAGCGCATTTCGACGCGCTTTTCAGGGTGGCCTCTGATCCAAGTTGAGTTGGCAGACGGCCAGCCGCCGGACATGTACCGCATCTGGTACAACATCAAGGGATTGTTCGCTGCGGCAGACGGCCGCATTCTTGAGCGCGAAGAGCATGTCCTGGAGATTCGGCTTGGCCTCGAGTACCCACGGCGCGCACCGCAACTGCGTCTTTTAACGCCCCTGTTCCATCCAAACTTCAACAACACCGACGTGTGTGCGCAGGACATCTATGCGGCATCGGAAGGACTGGACGACCTGATAGTCCGAATCGGCCGCATGATCGCCTATCAGGAGTACAACACAAGAAGCCCTCTCAACGGCATCGCCGCAAGATGGGCGGCGGAGAACAGCCACCGACTCCCCGTTGACGGCAGGGAAATTGGCCCGTTGGCAGCGGGGTCGCGAGCGTCTCCACCTCCTCTTCCCAAACAGTCGCCAGAGCCGGAAAGTGAATCGTGGGAAGATCAGATCGTCATTGGCGAGGAAGAGTTAGTTACACCGGCAGACGGACGAGATGACGAGCCTGTCGAGTTCGACTGTCCTGGTTGCGGGATGCGCCTCCGAAGCCCGGCCGACCACATCGGCAAGATGGTTCAATGCCCACGCTGCAAGGCCACCATCACGGTGCCCGCCCCGGAAAGTGACGAGTCCGACGATGTGACCGCACTACGGTTTGCCTGCCCTCACTGCAAACAGCCGCTCGAAGCGCCATCTGATATGGAGGGCGAAGAGATTGACTGTCCATCATGTCAAAATACGATCACCGTGACCTCATGACCGGAAACAATGCAGAGCCGATCGGGATGGGAGCCCTCCTTTCGGAGGGTCCCCCCCACACCACTAATCATACGGATCGCGTAATTAGCGGTTCGGCTGTTATTGACAGAAGGAGCCCAGAAGGAGCCCAGCAGGAGTACCCCTGCCGAGCGAGTGAACCAGTCGTCGGGCAATGCCGCGCATACCGTTCCGTTCTTGCTTAGCAGCCATGCACCCTTGCGGGTATTGCCGACCATGACCGCCCATTTCCGGGCGGCCCCGCGCTCCATGAGGTTCCTGACCCGAGTCCTTGGCAATTTCCACATTTTCCAGACGCATGCCCGCAGGCGTCGAAAAGGGGTCAGTGTTTGTTTTTGTGCACTTTATAATTGCGGTGGTCCGTCGGGATGGTAGTCTGGAGC
>JAQCIA010000246.1 GCA_027620105.1 Verrucomicrobiota bacterium
CCGGGATTGGTTCGGTGATTGCCGCGCATGCGAGTGAGGACTGCGGCGCCAGACGGATTGAATATGGACATGCGACCAACGCAGACATGGTGGCGATTCCTGACGCCGACGCGGGTGGCGTTCGGTTGGATTGCGTTGGGTGTGATCCTGCGGTTGCGCCAGTATCTGTTCTGTCGGTCCTTATGGATCGACGAAGCGAACCTCGCCAACAATATCCTGGCCCGTGGATGGGGTGGTTTGCTGGCACCGTTGGATGGTGATCAAGCCGCGCCGCCGGGATTCCTGCTGGCCGCGAAGCTGGTCACCGTTCTTTGTGGTGGATCGGAATACGCGCTGCGCCTGCTGCCCTTTCTGGCGGGCATTCTGCTGTTGTTCGCTTTCTACGCGCTCGCGCGGCGCTGCCTGAAGCCCTGGACGGTTGCTGCCGTCATGGCGGTGGTGGCGACCAACTGGCAGCTGATCCGATACATGAACGAATGCAAGCAGTATGCCGGTGATGCGCTCGCGACGGTTCTGATCCTGCTGATGGCCGAACGCCACACACGCGGACGGATCAACTTCTGGCCGATGATCCTGGGCGGGATCGTGCTGCCCTGGTTCTCGCATCCGTCCGCGCTGGTGCTTGGCGGCGTGGGTGGGTGTCTCATCGTGCAGCAACTTGTTCTGCGCAATTGGCGGGCCGCGGGCCGGTGGGGGGCCTGTTGCGCGGCGTGGCTGGTGAGTTTCGCGGGGCTGTATGTGGTCTCTATTGCGCCCGCGCGGGCCAATGACTATTTGCAGCGCTATTGGGCGGAGGGATATCCACCGGAGCCCTGGCTGACGCCTGCGGGGCTGGCCTGGTTCCGCGATGCCTTCTGGGCGTTCGTAAAAATGGGATTCAAGGAATCCGGCGCTGATGATTTGTTGGGGTGGCTTGTCTCGGGGCTGCTGGCCCTGGCGGTGGTGGCAGCCATCGTCAGCGTGCTGATACCGGGCCGGCGGTGGTTGGTGTGCATGCTCGCGCCACTGCCCCTGGCGTTGCTGGCCGCCATGTTGCAGCTTTACCCATTCAGTCACCGGTTATTGGTGTATCTCGTGCCGATCGCCATTCTGGTTGTCGCAAGCGGAGTGGAGCTGTTGCCGCAGCGTGGGCTGCGCGTGATGGGCGCGCTGTTGCTCTGGGGCATACTCTTATTGCGGCCGTTGCAGGCTCAACTCGCGAACTTCCGCAGCCCGATGCAGGGCGAAGAAACGCGGCCGCTTCTGAATGTTCTGCGCGAGCGCCGCGCGCCCGGCGAACCGATGTATGTGTATTACTCGGCACAGCCGGCGGTGCGCTACTACGCCCCGCGCTGCGGTTTCAGCACGAACGATTTTATGATGGGGGTGATGGCGCGCGGCGCACCGGAGGCCTACTTGCGTGAGCTGGAAATGCTGCTCGGCGGCGGGCGTGCCTGGTTCCTGTTTTCACACGACTGTGACGGGGAAGAGCGGTTCATCACCCGCAGCCTCGCCGCGCACGGGCCATGTTTAACACGCATGCAGGAAACCGGTGCGGCGCTCTACCTGTTTGATTTGTCACCGGCGCCGGAACCATGACGCCGCTGCCCGCCGGGTTGGGGTGGCGCGAGCATGGGGATGAAGGCATAGCGCCATTCCTGAGCGGTGTGCCGCGTTTGCAGCGATTCGTTGCGAGATGACTGGGCTTGCGCGGGTGGTGGCGCAAGCAGTTGCAGGACGGCGCTGGGCGGCATGTAGCCGGCCCAACACGAGATGGACGCAGCACTACGCTTCGGTGGCGCTGACGAACTGGCTGTAGAGACCGGCGTAGACGCCGCCAAGCTGGATGAGGGAGTCGTGATTGCCGCGTTCGACGATGCGGCCATTTTCCAGCACGAGAACCACGTCGGCATGGCGCACCGTGCTCAGGCGGTGTGCGACCACGAAGCTCGTCCGGCCCTTCAGCAAGGTCGCGAGGGCTTTCTGGATGCGCGCTTCCGTGACGGTGTCGACCGCGCTAGTGGCTTCATCGAGAATCAGGATGCGCGGGTCGGCGAGCATGGCGCGGGTGAAGCAGATCAACTGCCGTTGGCCGAGGCTGATGCCTTTGCCGCCTTCGCCGACTTCGGTCATGATGCCGTTCGGCAGGTTCGTGATGATGTCCAGGCAGTCCATTTGTTGGGCGGCCTGGATGACCTCCAGACCGAGCGCATCCGGCTTTCCGAAGCGCATGTTGTCCAGCAGTGTGCCGGTGAACAGAAAGTTCTGCTGCTGCACGATGCCGAGGCGTCGCCGCAGGGACTGGGTCTGGATCTGACCGATATCGACGCCATCGATCAGGATGGAGCCTTTCGTCGGTGTGTAAAATTTGGCGATCAGGTTCGTGATGGTGGTCTTGCCGCTGCCGGTGTGCCCCACGAGGGCGACGGTCTGTCCGGGTTCGACGCGGAAACTGACGTCCTTCAGGACGGGATGCGCGGGGTCATAGCCGAAGGAGACATTCAGGAATTCCACCCGTCCCTGGATGCGGTCGGGGACCTGCACATTCGGTGGGTCGGCTTCCGGCGGTGTATCCAGCAGGCCGAAGACGCGTTCGGCGCCGGCCATGGCGCTGAGGGCCTGGCTGTATTGTGAGCCCAGCACCTGTAGGGGGCCGAAGAACTGCTGCGACAGCAGGATGAAATAATACAGATCGTCGACCTGAGCGGCGCCGTGCAGCACCCGCCAACCGCCGATCATCATCACCAGCGCGATGAACAATTGCGAATTGAATTCCATGAGCGGCATGAACACACCCATGCTGCGGGCGGTGTTGATGTTGTAGATCGAGTGGCTGGCCACCAGTTCGTGGAAGAGGCCGGCGTTATAGGCCTGGCGCGAGAATCCCTGGGTCACGCGGATGCCGGTCACGGATTCCGCCAGCGTGGCGGTGACGCGGCTGAAGCTTTCCTGCAGGGCGCGGAAGGCCACGCTCAGCTTGGTGCGGAAATAGCGATTCATCGCCCAGAGGACGGGGGCGAGGAAGGCCACGACGAGAAGCAGCACCCAGTCGCGCCAGGCCATGATGGCGGCGGCGATGAGCACCTGCAGGCCGTTGACCATGCTGACGAACAGCACTTCCTGGATGCCCACGCGCATGGCTTCGGCATCCGAGGTGAAACGGCTGATGATGCGGCCCACCTTGTTCCGGGTGAAGTACGACATGGGCATTTCCTGCAGGCGGGCAAACATCGAGTTGCGCAGGTCATGCACCACCGCTTCGCCGATGCGCAGTCCCAGCTCGGAGCGGTAACGCATGACCACGGCGGTGAAGGCCGAAAGCAGGACGTAGCCCAATGTGCCGATAAGCAGGCCGCGGGTGTTGAGGGCGGTAACCGGGTCCGCGATGATGGCGGCCATGGCCCAACCTAGGAGCGGCAGCTGGGCGCCACGCAGCAGCACCAGCAGCAGCAACTGATTGCGCGTGCGGGCATGGGGGCGCATGCAGCGAAAGAGCCGGCGAATGATGGCCAGGCTCAGGGGGCGGCTGGCGGTTTCGCGCTCATCCTGGCGCCAGGCGGTGAGGGTGCGCGGCGGGGTGCTGGCTTCGCGCGCGGTCACGTGAGGCCTCCCGCCGGGGAACCGCGCGGGGATGGCATGTCGGCTTCCGGCGTTTGAATGTGGACCATGGCGCGATAGGCGCCGCGCTTCTGTAACAACTCGGCGTGGGTGCCCTGTTCGATGACGCGCCCATTGGCGAGCATGATGATGTGGTCCGCGCGGCGCAGCGTGCTGAGGCGGTGCGTGACGAGGAACGTGGTGCGCCCGGCCATGGCCTGCTCCATGGCGACGAGGATATCCTCTTCCGTCTGCGGGTCGATGGCGGCGGTGGGGTCGTCCAGGATCAGAATGGACGGTTCGAGCAGGATGGCGCGGGCGATGGCGAGGCGCTGGCGCTGTCCGCCGGAGAGGCTGATACCGCCTTCGGCCAG
>JAQCIA010000247.1 GCA_027620105.1 Verrucomicrobiota bacterium
TTCGGCAGAGTAGCTCTCGTAGTAGCGGGTGGCGAGTTCGACCGGATCGCCGAGGTCGACGTTGTTCTGGAACTTGATGCCCTTGGTGACGGTGCCCTGGCGTACGTCCAGGCAGGGGATGATGCGTTTGGTCAGCATGGGCGCGAGGGGGGGAAGAAATTGACCGCAAAGGGACGCGCATGGACGCGAAGTGGGGGGCGGTGGCGTTCGGACTGTGCGATGGTGCCGGTCGCCTGGGATTTGTGCAGTCTCATTTGGGGATACTCACGGTTGCCAGGTGACAAAATTCTGGAGCAATGTTAAGCCGGATTTGCCGGATTTTTCTGTGTGAAACTGGGTGGCGACGACGTTGTTGCGTCCCAGTACGGAAGCAAAGCGGACCCCGGCATACTCCGTTTCGCCCAGCACCCAAGTGGAGTCGGAAGGTGCGGGATAGTAGCTGTGCACAAAGTAGAATTCGCTGCCGTCGGCGATGCCTGCGAACAGTGGGTGCTGGCGGGTGGGGTGGACCTGATTCCAGCCGATTTGCGGCACCTTGTCCGTGCGTTGAGAGGGGCGGAAAAGGCGAACCTCGCCAGGAACGATCCCGAGACAGTCCACGCCGCCGTCTTCCTCGGAGCGCTGAAACAGGATCTGCGTGCCCACACAGATGCCCAGAAAGGGTGTGCCGCGGGCGATGATGTCGCGGATGGCGCCTTCTAGTTGCAGCTCGCGGATGGAGGTCATGGCCGCACCGGCAGCGCCGACGCCGGGAAAAATGACGCGGTCGGCAGCGCGAACGACGTTGGGATCCTGCGTGATGCAGGTTTCGACACCAATCGTTTCGCAGGCAAGCTGGACGCTCGTGAGGTTTCCGGCGCGATAATCAACAATGGCGATCATGGGGCGAATAGTGACAAGTCGCGGGGGGCAAGTCAAAGCGGGAAGGCCGGGATGCGTGGGCGAAGGCGGTGGAGTTGAAATTATGCCTGTGGTGGCCGGCCCTACGGTCGCATGAGGCGACTAGGTTGTCTGTGCGACGCTGGCCAGATCGGCCAGGCGATTGGGGAGGCAAAAATCGTGGAATATCTGGATGAGGCCCTGCTGTTGCAGGCCACCGGCGTAGATGGCGGGGTTGTGATCCGGGCCGAATACCAAATGGGCGCATTGGCGCACGATCTGGTTCGAGTCGCCGGTCGGCATGGCATCCAGCAACGGGTTGACATCGGTATTCACAGCGGCGAGATAGGGGATGAGTACGTTCAGGATGATGGATGCCTGGCGCGGTTCGCCGATGAGCGCCACGGGGGTTGCGGATTTTCGCCCGCCAAAACTCAAATGCGATTGCCAATAGGCGAAGGCAGGCTGGGCAGCCATGAGTGCGCGCACGCCGTCGAACCAGCGTTGCGGGGAATGTGCGGGAAGTTTGCGGATGGCGGTTGCAAGCGAGGCGGGACGGGCAAAGAGCATGGCCGCTGCGGCGAGGCGGCGGACGGGATGGTTCTGCGGGCGGATGCCGGTGAGTCGCCAGGCGCGGCGCGCGACGCGATGCACGTCCCAGCGAGACTGCATTTTCCACCAGGTGTCCCAGAGTTTGCGTACGTAGCGGCGGGTCTCCGCATCCCAGGTTGGGGCGGCGGTCTGGGGCATGAGACCGGACACACCCAGGAGCAGCGCGTAGGCTGCCAGTGGATCGCCTGCGGCATCGCGGCGCAGTCGTTCGACGGTGATGCAGCGGGCGAGCCGGCGGCAAACGCCGCGGTTGTGTTGATAGCCGAGTGCGGCGACGCAGAACTCAAAGAGCGCCTGCTCTTCACCGACGCGGTCGATGCTTGCACGCAGGACTTCTGATTTCTGGCGCAGGCGCTCCTGGCCGGCGGCGGTGAGGAAGCGTGTGGCGTCAGCAGCCGGCAGCGCCGCGAGGGGAGGGCGCTGGTCCGGGTGGCTGGGTGGTGGCACCGTGTAGGGGTAGGCCGTGATGTCGATGCTTTCAAAAAAGAAGGCAGGGTCGGCATCGAGGGCGGTCTTCAGTGCGACTTGCACGGCTGCATGCGGCAGGGAATCATCCATGGCACGACCGGGCCAGTAGCAAATGTGGGCGATGACATTGCGATAGAGGGGATCGTCGCGATGCCCGTGATGGGTCCAGTCGGAGGGGTGAATGTGCACTTCCACATCACCGCGCAGGGTGCGGCGGTCGGGGCCGACGACGAGGACGGCATCGAGAAAGTCAGGGCCGGCTTCCAGGTTCCAGCGGCCTGGTTCCTGCACGGTCAGCTGCTCACCTTCCAGCGTGACCAGCGCGGCCGGGCGCAACTGGGAATCGAACCAGATACTTTGCAGATGGCGTTCCGTAAAGGCCGGCGGTTTGGCGGCGGGCGCCGGTTCGTGTACTGTGGCGTGGTGCGGCGGATGCCCGCTGGTGTAACATGCGGCGGCTGGGAAATTTCGGACAGCGCGAGCGATAGGCGTACGGCGCTTGACGGTGGGCATGGTGCGGCGATAATAGCCCCTCACGTGATGAAGTCAATTTACATGGTTTGTGACCCGCATGATTGAAGTACGCAATCTCACGAAGCGCTACGGGAGTAAGCTCGCACTGGACAATGTGTCCTTCGATGTGGCGGCCGGCGAAATCGTGGGCTTTCTTGGGCCAAACGGTGCGGGCAAGACATCCACCATGCGGATTCTGTCAACGTACTTGCCGGCTTCCGGCGGCAGCGTGCGCATTGATGGCCTGGATGTGTTTTCGCAGTCGCTGGAGGTGCGGCGCCGGATCGGCTATCTGCCGGAAAACACACCACTCTATGACGACATGCGGGTGCTGGAGTACCTGACCTACCGGGGGACGCTCAAAGGGCTGTACGGACGGAGGCTGCGCACGCGGCTTCATGAGGTACTGCCCGTTTGCGGCCTTGAGGATGTGCGGGATGACATCATCCGGGGGCTATCCAAGGGGTATCGGCAGCGGGTGGGGCTGGCGGACGCGCTGATTCATGATCCGCCACTGCTCATTCTCGATGAACCGACGATTGGTCTGGATCCCAACCAGATTCGCCAGATTCGCGAATTCATCAAGCACCTCGGCAAGCGGCACACGGTTCTGCTTTCCACGCATATTTTGTCCGAGGTTGAGATGATCTGCGAGCGGGTGATTATTATTCAAGGGGGTTCGATCGTGGCGGCAGACCGCACGGAGCACCTGTTGCATTCGATGAAGGGCGGGCGCCGCGTGACGGTGGAGGTGCGCGGTCCCGAGGATGCGATCACACAGGCGCTGCAGGCGGTGGCAGGTGTGCGCAGCGTGACCCGCGAACCGGGTGGCGAGTGGCTACGTTTTGTCTGTTTGTGCGAAAGCGGGGCGGACATTCGCGCGGATGTGTTTGCGCTGGTGACCAGGCAAGGGTGGACGCTGCGGGAGCTGCAAACGGAACGTGTAAATCTTGAAGACGTTTTTGTGGAGCTAACGACGTAACATGCGGCGATTGTATGCCATCTGGCGCCGGGAAATGACGGCCTGTTTTCTTTCCCCGGTTGCCTACGTCACGCTCGTGGCGTTTTTAGGGGCGACCGGATTCACGTTCTGGTTGGCGGTGTTTCGCAACGAGGGGCGTCCTGAGCCACTGGCCATCATGCTATTCGGGAGTGTGATGTTCTGGATGCCGATCCTGATCACCGTTGTGGCCATGCGCCTGTTCGTGGATGAAAAACGCGCGGGCACGATCGAAACCCTGCTGACCGCGCCGGTCACGGAATTCGAGATCGTGATCGGGAAATACCTTGGCGCCCTGACGTTTCTGCTGCTGGCGGTGGCACCCACGATCGGGTACGCGTTCATCATGGAGCGGCTGAGTCCGGCGATGACTGTGGAAAATATGGATTTGGGCACGCTGTTGGGTGGGGGCATCGTCACGTTGCTGGTAACGGGCATGTTTCTGGCCGGGGCGGTTGTGGTGTCA
>JAQCIA010000248.1 GCA_027620105.1 Verrucomicrobiota bacterium
CACGGCAACATGGACGCAACGTGCAGATCGTCAAACCCGTACAGACCGGCGTCGCCCCGCATGAATCCACCGACGCGGACATTGCCGCCGGCCTCGCCGAGGCGCCGTCGCAATCGGCCGTCACCCTGCAACGCTTTTCCGCCGCGCTCGCGCCCCTCGCGGCCGCCGCTGAACAGCACGCCACCTTTGACGCCAACGCCCTCGCCCAGCAAGTCCGAGCGCTGCCCGACGTCGACCTTCGCCTCGTGGAGGGCGCGGGCGGACTCGCGGTTCCGTTGGCGTCCGCCGGATGGGACTGGGTGGACTTTGCGGCAAGCATCCGCGCGGATGCCGTCGTCCTCGTCGTGCCCGATGAACTCGGCGCCATCAACCAATCACGCCTGGTCCATCACTATCTCACCACCCGCAGCCGCGAAAACGTGCCGGGCGGAATCATCCTGAACGCCCTGCGCCCGGCACCCGAGAACGTGCACCAAAGCACCCGCGCCGCCCTGGCCGACGCCGGTATCCCCCTGTGGGGCGAGTTGTCCCACGCTTCCATCGCGCCCACGCTATACGCGCCTCTGACCAACTGGCTGACGGGATAATCGCCGCCGCCGCAAGCCCTGCGTTTTTTCCTCCGTCTCGGCCAGCCTCCGTGGTAAATCCCCTTTGGTGCATGCCGCATGACCACTGACATTCCAGACTCGCCCGCGCGCCTGCGCGCCCGCCTGCGTGCCGATCTGGCCGCACGCGGGGAAGCAGGCCGATTGCGCACCCTGCGCGTGGCCGCACCGGTACGCGTGAATCTCGCGGATAACGACTACCTCGGCCTGGCAACAGACCCCGCCGTGCTCGCCGCCGCGCGCACGGCCCTCGAAAATGGACCGCTTTCCGCGTCGTCATCGCCGCTCGTCCGCGGCTATCAGTCCCATCACGCGGCCCTCGAGAAAGCACTTTGCGCCTGGCATGGGTTTTCCCACGGCCTGATCTGGAACAGTGGCTTTTCCGCCAACCAGGCCATTCTCGGCACGCTCGTTTCTCCCGGCGATCTGATTCTCGCGGACCGCCTCGTCCATCACAGCCTCATCGCCGGCATCTTGAAATCCGGCGCCACCTTCACGCGCGTGGCGCACAACGATCTCGATGCCCTCGATACCCAACTGCGCAAGCCGCACGCCAAGCATCGCATCCGCTGGGTGGTCACGGAAAGCGTCTACAGCATGGATGGCGACGGTCCCGACCTTGCCCGCCTCGCCGCCCTCAAGCGTCAGCACGGCTTCGTCTGGATGCTGGATGAAACTCACGCCCTCGGCTGGTACGGACCGCAGGGTCAGGGCTGCGCGGCCTCCAGCGGCGTCGTGAAGGATGTCGATGTGTTCATCGGCACATTGGGAAAAGCCCTGGGCGGCATGGGCGCCTACGCGCTCTTTCATGATCATGCCTTGCGCGAATCGCTCATCAATCACGCCGGCGAATTCATCTATTCCACCTACCTCGCGCCCCCGCTCGCCGCGGCTGCCACAGTGGCCATTGAGCGCGCGCGCATGCGCGCCGGCGAATCAGCCGCCTGGCGCGACCAATCCCACCGCTTTCGCGAAGCCCTGCGGCAACGCGGCTGGAATGCCCCCCCCGGCGATTCCCCGATCGTGCCCATCATCATCGGCACGGATGCGGCAGTGCTGGCACTCGGCCAGCATCTGCTGCAGTGCGGCTTCGCGGTCGGTGCCATCCGCCCCCCAACCGTCCCGGAAAACACCGCACGCCTGCGCATTTCTCTCAAAGCCGACACCATCTGGGAGGATCTGGACGCGCTCATGCGCGAAATGGAACGCTGGCGCGAATCGGATCGTGCCGTACAATAGAAGCGCGAACCGGCAGGCTCCTGTCGTAGTCTAGTCGGTAGGGCCGGCTTCACGCCGGCCATCGCCGACATAAAGTCGGCTCAACCGTTCTGGATATAGAATAGTGAAATTCGCACCGCACGCGTGACCATCACGCCGGTGCACCGTGACATCCTGGCGCGGTCTTCAACGAGAAAAAGCACCCCATGAAATGGCTCTGGATTTCCGGTTGGGCCGTCCCTCCCGCATGGCTGGCTAGACAGGCACAGCTTGCCTGGCCCGCCGATGAACATGTCGCCGTGACGCCCTCCGACGCCCAACAGGCACTCTCGACCATGGCCTTTGACGCCCTTGGCGGCTATTCGCTGGGCGCCCTCTGGCTCCTGCAACACGCGCAGCAGGTTCCCGCGGAAACTCCCGTGGTTCTGCTCGCACCAATTTTTTCCTTCACCGCGGAAGCAGGCTTGGGTGGACGCATCCCGCGCAAGCAGCTGCGCGCCCAGCGCCGCCGCTTGCGGCAGGATGGCCCTGACGCCATTGTGGATTTTCTAACTCGCATCGGCGTTGCTCCCGATCACTTTCCGACCCTCGCCGCGGATCTCACGCCCGCCCGTCTCAGCGAACTCGACACCGAACTCCGCTGGCTCGAAGAGTGGCAGTCCACTCCGCCGCCACCACCCGCTTGGTCTGGCTGCGTGGGCGACGAAGATCCGCTGCTGGACAACGCCGTGCTCCTCGCGCACTGGCCCACATTGCGCGTCGTCGCCGGCGCGGGACACGCGCCCGAAAAATTGCTGCAAGCCCTGGCCATCACCAACCCGCCGGATTTCCCACCACGACCGAACCTGTCCGATTCCCAAAATCACGTCGTGCCAAATTTCGACCGCGCCGCGCTGCGTTACGATACTCACGCGGCCACGCAATCCGCCCTCGCCGCCGAGCTGGCGCAATGGATCACGCCCGAGGAGCGCCACGGGCAGGCCATAGAATTTGGCGCCGGCACCGGCTTGTTCACCCAGCACATGCACCCGTGGTATGGGCCCTACATCGCCACCGATCCCGCACCGCAGATGGTCGCCCGCGGCCGCCTGCGCTGCCCCACGACAACCTGGCAAGAGGCCCGTGCGGACTCGCCCCAGATTGCGGAACCGACCAACTGGATCTTCGCCTGCAACCTGTTGCAGTGGCTGCCCGCGCCCGAAACCACCCTGCGCGACTGGCGCCGTCAGCTGGCACCGGGCGGACGCATCGCCGCCGCCATCTTTGTGCACGGCACCTTGGCGGAACTGCAAAGCGTGCTTCCCGATGCACCCACGCTCCCCTGGAAATCCGCGGAAGCTTGGCAAAGCTGCATCACCCACGCAGGCTTTCGGATCGAGCGGGCGGAAACATGGGAACGGATCGACACCCACCCGTCAGCCCGCGTCGTGCTGCGTGCGCTCCACGCCATGGGGCTGGCACCACAACGCGCTGTCGGCGTTGGTAGCCTGCGCAACGCCCTGCGCAACTACGACCAGCGCTTCGCCACCCCTGCCGGCGTGCGGGTCACCTGGCGTGCGCTCTTGATCCGGGCGATCGTGGATTGAGCGGCAGGCGGCTCTAAATTCCTTCGAACAGAATCGTCGAGAGATAGCGCTCGCCCGCGTCGGGCAGCACCACCACAATGGTCTTTCCGGCAAACTCCGCCTGATTGGCCAGCCGCACGGCCACGTGTACCGCCGCCCCGCAGGAAATCCCGGACAGCAGCCCCTCTTCACGCGCCAGCCGCCGCGCCATTTCCACGGCCTCATCATTCGAAACCTGCTCGACGCGATCCACCACGGACAAATCCAGCGTATCCGGAATGAATCCCGCGCCGATGCCTTGAATCTTGTGCGGACCCGGCTTCAATTCCTGTCCGGAAAGTTTCTGCGTGATCACCGGACTGTGCGTGGGCTCGACCGCCACCGATATGATCTTCTTCCCCTTGGTGTTCTTGATGTACCGGCTCACGCCCGTAATCGTGCCACCCGTGCCGACGCCCGACACCAGCACGTCGACCTTGCCTTCCGTGTCGTTCCAGATTTCCGGTCCCGTCGTCGCGACGTGCACGGCTGGATTGGCTTG
>JAQCIA010000249.1 GCA_027620105.1 Verrucomicrobiota bacterium
TCTTCGCGGACCGTCTCGGCGGGGATTGTGTATGCTGGGACGCGCCGCGCGGGCTGACTGACATTTATCAACATGGCGCGCATCACCAGAAGCTGCGTGCGGGGCGGCGGGCGATTTCAGCGCGCGGGTGATGGGGTCGGAGCGTCGGCTGGCAGGCCGCGCAGATGGGTCCTCAGGTAGTGCCCGGCATAGAGTCCCGTTGCCATGGCCAGGGCGCCGCACGCGAGGTAGGGCGCGGCTTGGTGATACTGCAGGAGGACGCCGGCAAAGATCGGGCCCACGATCCGGGCGAGGCTGCCCGCGCCTTGGGCCACACCGAGCGTTGCCCCCTGCTCGTGGGGTGTTGTCAGGCGCGAGATCAAGCCGAACAGGGGCGGCCGCACGAGACTGGAGCCGATGGCCAGCAGGCCGACGGCGATCAGCATGGGCGGCCAGCTGACGAGATACGGCAGTGGGATAAAGCTTGCCGCAACCAGCAGCAGGCTCAGGGCGATGACGCCGGCTTCACCGAGCAGTTTCACCAGGCGACCGGTCAAGAGGCCTTGCACGATGGCGCCCATGAGACCGCAGTAGGTGAAGAGGTAGGCGATAATCTGCGCGTCGCGCGGGCGGGCCATATCCAGATTGAAGTTGGCGGTGATCACGAGGCCCAGCGTCGTTTCAAAGCAGGCGAAGCAGAGGGTCGCCAGAAAAAAGAGGACCACCAGCAGGGCGATGGTCCGGTTCTTAAAGGTGTGTTGCCATTGGTCCCAGTGGGCTCGCGCTTTGACGGGTTCGGCGTTGGGGGTCCAGCTTTCCTTTAAGATGATTGAGGCCATCACGAAGTTCAGGGCGCAGATGGCGGCGGCGACCCAACCCGGGCCCGGCGTGCCCATGGCGCGTACGGCCAGTGCGCCGATTGAGGGGCCGATCGTAAAGCCCAGGCCAAAAGCCATGCCAATCAAACCCATGCGACGTGAGCGATCTTCGGGGCGTGTGATGTCGGCCACATAGGCCTGGGCCACGGTGAGGTTGGCACCGCAGGCGCCGGCCACGAGGCGCGAGATGAGAAAAACCCAGAGGGCCGCGGAACCCTCCATGCGACAACCGAGCGCGAAGACGACATAGGACAATGATGCGACGGCGGTGCTGGCCAGGAGCACGGGGCGGCGGCCGATGCGATCTGAGAGACGTCCCCAGATGGGGGCGAACACGAACTGCATGGCGGAAAAGGCCGCCATGATCAGCCCCACAAGCAGGCCGCTGCCGCCGTAGTGTTGAACGAAGACCGGCAGGAGTGGCAGAACGATGCCAAAGCCGATCAGGTCCACCATCACGGTGAGAAAGATCACGAGCAGCGAAGGTCTGCGATTCATGGAACTGCCCATCATAAGCCGGGAGCGCCGTATGAACACGGAAAAATGCGGACGTGCGGGTATCGTTTTGCCGCAAACGGTGCGGCTACCACCGCGCGCAAAGCCCGTCGCATCGCCACCGTGTGGCGCATCCGGGTGCCAGCCACACCCGCCGATCCGTTAGGCCTTTAGGATGACTTCAATCCGCTGCATGACTTCGTCTGTGAGTTTCTCGACCTGGTCGGCAGCAGCGGCGTTCTCCATGACTTGTTGCGGACGGGTGGCGCCGATGATGGCCGTGCTGACGTTGGGGTTCTTCAGGCACCAGGCCAGGGCGAGGTGTGCGAGGGGCATGCCGAGATCGGACGCGACGGCTGTCAGGGCCCGCGCTTTTCCGACGACGGCAGGCGTCAGCATCTTCTTCATCCAATCGTCACCTTTGGCGATGGCGCTTTGGTCGGGGACGCCATCGTTGTACTTGCCGGTGAGGATGCCGATGGCCAGCGGTGAGTAGATCGTGGTGCCAAGGCCGTGCTTTTCAAAGAGGGGTAGGAGTTGCCCATCCACGCGCGTGCGGTTCAGCATGCTGTGACAGGTCTGCTCCATGGTCGGGCCGACCAAATGTTCGCGGGCGGCGATGGCATAGAGCGACTCCAGATCCGCGGGTGTGAACTCACTGGTGCCCCAGTAGAAGATTTTCCCGCGCTGGATCAGTTCGTTCATGGTGTGCACGATTTCTTCGAGAGGCGTGTCGGGATCCGGGCGGTGGCAAAAATAGAGATCGAGATAGTCGAGATGCATGCGCTGCAAAGCGGCATCGCAGGCTTCGACAAGATGTTTGCGCGAGAGGCCACGCTGGGTGGGCGCTGGTCCAATGCCGAGCACTTTGCTGGAGACGATGTAGGTGTCGCGCGGCCAGGCGACGCTCTTGAAAACCTTTCCCATCGCGAGTTCGGCCGCGCCATTGCCGTAGCCTTCGGCGCCATCGAAGAAGTTGATGCCAGCGTCATAGGCCGTCTGCATGCAGGCCAACGTGGTGGGATCGTCGACCGTCTGGCCAAAAGTCCGCCAGGATCCGACAGAAATGCCACTGACTTTCAGTCCTGCGCGTCCGAGCTTGCGATAAAGCATGTGCTGATTCTCCTGTTCCGTTAGTGAGGTGTCATCATGGCGCAGGCATCCCAATCGGGCAATGGAATTGCGACAGGGATGGTGCCACCAAGCCTGCACATCGCCGCGCGGTCAGTGCGACATCAGGGCGCCTTTGGGGCCGGCGTTCTCGTCCCAGCCACGGGGCTTTTCCGTGGTGATGCGGGCAATGGCCTTTACCGTCATTTGCACCCCACGGGCTTTGGCGCCTTTGACGGAAGTGTCGGCGGGGGTAAACACCTGCTGGTGGATGCGCTGATTCTTGCTGGGCTTGTATTTGACAAACAATTCGTCGGGGCTGGCGTCACTAAAAAAGAGCACCTGCGCATCGGGTTGGGCGAACTGATATTCCTTGTTCTGGATCGTGCCGCCAAATGTGAAGCGCTTGAGGTAGGTGATCTGGCCGTGCGTATAGACGGTGGTCATCACGCGGTCGCGATCGACGATAGCGCAGTAGATGATATCCTGATCGACGAACAATTTGTCCGGCGGCGGGATGACTTTGTAGCGTCCATCGGCCCAGCAGAGAATGATCTTGTCGAGGGATGAACAGGTGACGCAGTCCTCACCGGTGATGGCGTGGCCCAGGTAGCCGTTGGCGCGGTCGTGGCGCAGGATCAGTTCCTGGGCGGTGAGTTCGCGCACGGCGACCTCTTCAAATTTCGTGATGCGGGTGGCGCGGGGGTGGGTGGGGCCGTAGGTTTTCAGCAGGTCCTTCAGGTAGCGGATGGCGTGGGCGGTCAGATCGCCGAGTTGTTTCTCAACTTCGGCCAGTTGCTGCACCAGGTCGACGATTTGCTCGCGATTCTTTTCGATGTCGAACAGGGAGATGCGCTTGATCGCGATTCCCAGCAGCATTTCCACGTCGTCCTGCGTTACGTCACGCCGGAGCTGGTCACGGAAGCGGTTCACGCCGTCGAGGACTGCTTTCTTCACCTTGGCGTAGGTGTCGCAGGACTCGATGTCCTTGTAGATACGGTGTTCGACGAAAAGTTGTACCAGTGTCTTGTGGTGGATATCCTCGGTGAGGCGCTTCTTCTCGCAGCGCAGCTCGCGCTCGAGGATGTCGCGCAGGCGCGCGGTGTCGCGCTTCAGGAGCGCCGCCACATCCAGTTCCACGGGGCGGTTTTCCTCAATCACCACGATGCGGCCCGAGAGCGACACTTCGCAGGCCGTGAACGCGTAGAGTGCTTGGATGGCCTTTTCGCGGTCCTGATCGGGGGTGAGGGTGATTTCGATTTCAATCTTTTCGGCGGTGTAATCGTCGATGGATTTGACCTTCACCTGCTGCTTGCGCGCGGCCGTTTCGATGGAGGCGATCAGCGCGTCGGTGGTGGTGCCGAAAGGTATTTCGCGAATAACGAGGGCATGTTCTCCGCGGGGTTCCACGACGGCGCGTTCGCGAATCCGACCGTTGCC
>JAQCIA010000250.1 GCA_027620105.1 Verrucomicrobiota bacterium
GCGTCTGCGGCTTCCGCCAGCCGATCCATCTGCGCACATGCATCCCCGACGGCGGCATAGAGGAATGCGGCATCCGCCCCATGCGCCGACACGGCGAGCATTGACTCAGCAAGCGTCTGGGCTTGCTCGGGTTCGTCGCACGCCAGGAGTACCTGAACCAGCGCCACGCCCGCTGGGCGATCACGCGGCGAAAGCACAAGCGCGCGCGCCAGATCCTGCTGCGCCGCCTGCAACTGCCCCATGCGTTGATAGGATTGCGCCCGGCGCACCAGGCGCTCCGTCGTTTCGCCCTCATCGGTAATCAGCGCGGTGACTTCATCGACAACGTGCTGCGGGCCTTCGTGCGCGAACCCAAGTAGCGGACCGGCACACAAGGCCACCCACACAAGCGGCACACGCGGTAACCGTATCAACTTCGCGACCATGCCCAACGCTCGCGGTCTACTCAACAACGGCCGTTCCAAAAAGCGCCGGCCACAGATTGCCCTTCCGGAAGGTGTGCGACCATTGGGACTTTTCGCCGTGGATCGGATTGGTGCGGGTCACGTTCAGACGGATCGTGTCTCCCTCTTTCAGTGGACGACCGAACAGTTCCGGAGCAAACAGAACCTCAACTGTCCACTCGCCCGTCCCGCGATGCACAGCAGACGTGAAGTCTCCCGTCCAGGCAAACCCCTCAGCCCCCTCCCCCAACCTGCCATCAGCAACCTGGCCGCTGGCCGCCACAGCGACCTGGTAGTAATTCGTTTCGCCTTCCAATTGCAGGAACAGTTCGTTGCAGTTATCCGCCCAGACCTCGCCATCACGTTCGCGGACGGGCAGCGTCATGTTGGCCATCTGGGGTTCCTGATTCTGAATGGCGATGTAGAGCCTGTCTTCGATGATACCAAGGTAAAAGGCACTCGCATTCGCGGCTGGCCCGTTGCCGTTTATTTCAATCATCTCCCCCTCTCTAACGAGGCCGGACAATTCGGACGCCTGCAACAACCCATCGATCACGGGCATCGCTGCCATTGGATGCACCGCGGTGCGCTTATAGGCCGGAAGTTCAAAGCGCGCGGTCGTCGCCCTCTGGCCCTCCGGCGTCTCCTGTGTTAGCGCGGGAACGGCCATCGGAAACAGACACTGGCCGTGAACTGCGGTGCCACGAAGCACGGTTACCTGATTCGGCTCCATCGTAAAATTCGTGGCTGCAGGCGTCAGCGTCCAGCTGGTGCCTTCCGTCCGCCACGTCAGGGCTCCTGTACAGGGCCCGTCCAGAGGATACGCCGGAATCGTCAGTGTATAGTCGGTCGCCGCATCCGCTTGGACAACCTCAGTGAGTGACACCGTGGCCCCCAGTTCCGGCCAATGCAAATAGTACGGCGGCCGCTTGGGGTTGGCGATGCGCTTGGGTTGCACCGTTCCTTGTTTGACGATGCGAAAGATATCGCGCTGGAGCCCATCCTTATTGAGCATGCTTGCCGTCAGGTGATCCCCATCTATATCCACCAGCACCGAGCCGTTCTCGACGTGGACGGACTTCATGACCGGCATGTATCCAAGTCTGCCGACGCCTGTGCCGCCGTGTCCGGCCACAACTTGAACGGTTCCCTCGTGGGGCTGAAGCCCGGCACTCTTTCGGTACGGACCATCACCGACAGGACTGCCGTCACCATCATCAAGAATGAAAGTCTCCGCAGCCGTCGGCGTCGCATATGCGCCGTCCATCAGCATGGAACGCTCATAGATGTGCGAGTGGCCGGTAAAGACCACATCGACGCCCCCCCCTTCCAGAATGGGCATGATGTGCTCGCGCATCTCAATCAGTTGCGGCGAGGTGTCGCTGTCGTGTGTCCCCTTGGTATAGGGCGGGTGATGCCAATAGGCAATCAACCAGTCGGCTTTCGTAGACTCGAGGTCGGCCTTCAACCAGCGCGCCATTGCACCCCCCGGTGACCGATCCACGTCGTGTGAATCCAGGCAGACGAAATGGGCGTTGCCATAGTCAAACGCGTAGTACGCCTCCGTCCCGGACGGCTCCCCCCCGACTTCGCCACCCTTTGGCAGGACGTAGCAGTCGTAATAGGGCCCCAAGCCCGTCACGCCATTGGCGGTCTGACCCTCATGATTCCCCATAGTCGGCCAGCAGACGGTATTACGGAGAATTGTTTCATAAGG
Organism: Verrucomicrobiota bacterium; assembly: GCA_027620105.1. Classification (GTDB taxonomy): domain Bacteria; phylum Verrucomicrobiota; class Kiritimatiellia; order UBA8416; family JAIOPI01; genus JAIOPI01. Next base: position 2,161 of record JAQCIA010000250.1, read on the forward strand.
TTCAAAGTAGTGGTGCTGAAACTCGTGATCGAGGCCCGAGCCATAAGCCATGTCTCCCAAATGCATGTAGAAATCGAGCGGCTTGGCCTCCGCCGCGATACGCTTCTGCATCGCATCGCGAACGTCCGCCTGTGGTTGCGCGCCCGTGCCGGAATCGCCCACAACCCAGAATCGGAAGGGCCGACGCACCCCTGGTTCGGGATTGGTGCGAAACCAGTGATTCGCATCCGCCCCCGCCATCAAAGCCTCGCCGTCATAAACACCGTAGTAATATTTGGTGTCGGGCGACAGGTCGGTGATGTTGGCTTCGTACTGCACGGCCCCTTCGCGTGCGCGCGCCAGGGATGTCGGATTGCCCGCCCCATCCGCCTGCCGGCTGAGAATGGCGTGTCCTTCAATCCGTCGCGTCAAATTGTCGGGACGGTCGCCGATGCGCACCTCCGGGAGCGTCTTGCCAATCCTCCGCCACACGATCGTCATGCGATCACTTCCCCCCATTGCCAGGTAGGGACCACGGCGGTAGCGCCGGTCAAATTGAAAGATATCCACACCGTCGCCCTTGGACGCGACCGTCACCAGGAGTGGCTGCGCAATGCCGAGCTGGTCCGTCTGGACGCGCAGGAGATTCGCTTCCGGCCAGGGTTGATCCCGAACCCAGCTATGGCCATCCGCGTGCAGATACAAAACCGGTTTCGCGAAACGTGCCACGCTGGCCCGGAACTCGGCAAAAAAGGATTCGTTGTCCGCGTTCGGCAGGGCCTGCGCGAAAATCACCGCGGCGCGAACCGCCGATCCGGAGCGACGGATGTTCGCCTCAATCCATTGCGCATTCTGCGGCAGGCGCAGGGCCCATTCCGCGCGATCATGAACCGTCCCGCCAGGTAGATTGATGCCGACGAACAGCACGCCCTTGTGCACGAACGAAAAATTCTCGGGGCGAACGTCCTGGTGCAGGACCTCCGCCAACGCCGGCTTCGGTTCCGTAAGGGGCGCCACGTTGGTTGACCACAAGGCGTCGAAATGATTGAAGTATTGCCGCCACAGACTCCACGCCTTATCCGGCGCTGCCTGATCATTCCACTCGTTATCGCCCGGCACGATGAAGGTCGGCATCTTCAATTCGCGGAGAATTTCCGCAACCCGCGCATAGCGCGCCTCAGTCGCCGGTGTACTCCCCGCCATGATGTCGCCGAGGTGAATCATGAATGCGCTCTCGCCCCGCGCATTCTCGTCCGCAATCTGACGCAACAGATCTTCCTCTTCATGCAGTTCATACGGCCCGCACCCGATGGCCGAGAACCGCACCATTGCATCCGTATCGGCGAAGACGGTTGGACGAGACAGATTCGTGAAAAGTGCGGCAACGGCCACAACGCAAGCAATGCGCTTCATACAATCTCCTATCACCATGCTTTGGATCGATGGGTACCCCACAGTGAAACAGCTTCCGGCTCCCGGATCATCGACAAAATGGGGAAGTTTTTGGCTTCGCCACTGCTGGCCCCGCCCTACCCGCGCGCCACGGTCACCACGTAAACGCCTGCGGCACCGTTCTGTCGCAAGGCTCTGCTCACTTCGTCCACGGTCGCCCCGGTGGTCATCACGTCGTCAACCAGCAGCACGATCCGCCCTTCAAGCCAGGCCGCCTGGCCACTCGAAAATGCGCCGTCCACATTCTCGCGGCTCTGGGCGGAGCTTA
>JAQCIA010000251.1 GCA_027620105.1 Verrucomicrobiota bacterium
ACGCTTCCCCCAATCTGCTCGCCACCGCCGTCCCCGCAGCAGCAGCCCCCGCGTTTTCTGAACGACTGCTTCGTGTCCGCCGCGGTTGACGGGGCAGGTGGGGAAAGGGTAGGGTTCGCGCGCGGAAAAGCGGGCCGGACTGGATGTTGAACGTGCCAATGGGGTTGGCACGGCATCGGGTGGCACGCGTGATGTTTCGCGCACCGGCAGGAGATTTATGGCCAAAGAACTCGCATTTGCACTGATCAACCCGTACACGATTGCCAAGTCGCGCACGGGCGGGATTCTGGCGCGGTATTTCGGGCGCACGCAGCTGGAATTGGTGGGGGCGCGCATGTTTCAGCCCAGCCAGGCCCTGGCGGATGCCTATGCGGATCTGATTCTGAAGACCGAGCGCACGGCGGATCACCCGGGCGAGTTACTATCTGACTATGTGCGTCGGATGTACGGCCCCAATCCCGAAGGGCGCTTGCGCCGCGTGATGTTCCTCTTGTTTGAAGGTGAAAACGCCTGCCAGAAGGTCTGGGAAGTCACGGGCGGAATCGCCCCGAACGCCGTCACCGGGCAGACGATTCGCGACACCTTCGGCGACTACGTGCTGGATGAAAAAAAGCAACTCAAGTATTTCGAGCCCGCGGTGATGGTGGCGCGGGATCCCGCCGGTTGTGCGGCGGTCCTGAAATTGTGGGCGATGCATGCCGTGTCCGATGGCGGGATCTGCGCGTCGGCGGGCGATGTTTCCCAGGCCGATAACGTGCAGCGCACGCTGGTGCTGCTCAAGCCAGACAACTTCCGCCACCGCAGTCTGCGCCCTGGCAATGTCGTGGATTTGCTCTCACGCTCCGGGTTGCGCATCGTGGCCACGAAAAAATTCGCCATGACGGTGGCCCAGGCGGAAGAGTTTTACGGCCCTGTGAAGCAGGTGCTGGAAGAGAAGATGTTTGTGATCCACGGCAAGCGCATTGGTGCCGTGCTGACCAAAGAGTTCGACTTCGCGATTCCGGAAGAGAGCCTCAAGGCGGCCTGTGCCCCGCTGGCGAAGCACTTTGCCGATGCGCAATTTGAGAGCATCGTGCAGTTCATGACGGGCTTCAAGCCTTCGGAGGTGGTTGCCACGGACAAGACCACGGCGGGCAAGGAAGAGTGTCTGGCGCTGGTGTACCAGGGGCCGGACGCGGTGGCGACGATTCGCAAGATTCTGGGCGCGACGGATCCCAATAAGGCGGAACCGGGTTCCGTGCGGCGCGAGTTCGGCAGCGATGTGATGGTGAATGCGGCGCATGCGTCGGATTCGCCGGAGAACGCGCAGCGGGAAATGGGCATCATCAAGATCGACGAAGACACGCTGGGAAACTGGGTCACGAAGTATTACGGGAAGTGAGCGGCGGACAGGCGCCGGCGGATACACACGATGAACACGCGCATTGCTTCCATTCCGCCTTCGGCATCGCTGGCCGTGGCCGCCAAGGCCGGTAAGCTGAAGGCTGAAGGGCGCACGATCTACAGTTTCGGTGCGGGCGAACCCGATTTCGACACGCCGGAACACATCAAGCAGGCCGCCATTGCCGCGCTGCAGAAGGGGGAGACGAAGTATGCCCCCAATGCCGGGATACCGGCATTGCGCAAAGCGATCTGTGAAAAGTTCAAGCGTGACAATGGGCTGGCCTACGAGCCGGATCAAGTGCTGGTCAGCAACGGCGCGAAACATTCGATCTACAACATTATCGCAGCACTGTGCAATGAGGGTGACGAAGTTATCATCCCGGCGCCCTTCTGGCTGAGCTATCCCGAGATGGCCCGCATCGTGGGCGCGGTGCCGGTGTTCGTGCACGGACGCGAGGATCGGGATTTCAAGATCACACCGGCCGAATTGGAAAAGGTCGTCACGCCCCGCTCGCGCGTGCTGGTGATGAACAGCCCTTCGAATCCCATTGGCATTGTCTATACGGAAGCGGAACTGCGCGCCATTGCGGCGGTCGCGGTGAAGCACGACCTGTGGATCATCGCCGACGAGATTTACGAGAAGATTGTATACGACGGTGCGACGCATGCCAGCATTGCGTCGTTTAATGCGGAGACCTACGCGAAGACGATCACGGTGAATGGGTTCAGCAAGGCCTACTCCATGACCGGGTGGCGGCTGGGCTACCTGGCGGGACCGAAGCCACTGGTCAAGGCCATGGATGCGCTGCAGAGCCACAGCACATCCGGGCCGAATACCTTTGCCATGTTCGGCGCGGTGGCGGGGCTCCTCGGCGATGACAGCTTCATCAAGAAAATGGTGGATGCGTTCACGGAACGCCGCGCCTATCTCTATCAGCGCCTGACGTCCATTCCGGGCGTGACCTGCGTGAAGCCGATGGGCGCATTCTATATGCTGCCAAACGTTTCCAGTTTCGGTCTCGATTCCGTCAAATTCTCCGAACTTCTGCTGGAGCGCGAAGGCGTGGCGGTGGTGCCGGGAGAAGCATTCGGTTGCGACGCCAACATCCGCCTATCCTACGCCTGCAGCATGGCCAACATCGAAAAGGGCGCGGACGGGCTAGAGCGCTTTGTGAAGTCGTTGTAGGCAGGACGATCCCGATATTCAGGGACACGGATGGCAGCGGTGGCTTGCAGATGCCCTATCGACAGCATTTGGCAGGCCCTGTGCGGTGAATTGACGCATTCGACACGGGAATCGCACACAGTCGCCTTCGTCCCGCAGTCTGGCGACTCTTGGACGAAGGCGACTGCGTGAAGGCGTATGGGGGATGCGTCCCCGCCGTTCTTGCCGACCTGCACGGCGCGGGGTAGAATGCAGGTTGTTGCGTTTCCCCGCGGGCGAGTGGCGAAACTGGCAGACGCGCAGGACTTAGGAAGCTAAACCGCCGTCTTGCGCCGTCTTGCATGGTTTCGCAAGGTGCTACGAATCAAGGCGTTGCGATTGCTGCCATGTTGCGCTGTCTAGCGTGATTTAGCACCATTGGCACTAAAAAGCTGGCGCAAAATGGCGCAAAAGTGAACCTTCGTTCCGTAACCCTGTGAAGCATGGCGGCGGCTTGGTCGCGGGACGGTGCCGCCTTGGTACCGGTCTTGCCCGGTCGTTTAGATGGTACCCGGAGTGAACCATCTAATTGTTCTCTGGCGGTTCCGCGATGGCACCGCTAGAAGAACGCGCCCTTTGAAAGCCCACCGTCGAAAATGGTTCCGACGAGGAACCAATTGTTTGCGGCTAGCGTCGGTAACTGGGGGAATCGATCCCCCGGTTGTTTGCGGCTAGCGGTGGAATAACCCCTACCCTTGCGGAAGGGGTTAGGGTCACGCCCTCCCCTGTATGGAGGGCGTGACGATTCTTTTTCGCCGCCAGCGGCAGCCCCCTTGTTCAGTCCCACCGTCCGCTTCTGCTCGGCAACCATCTTCACTGGCCGCCACACTCGTCCACAAGTGGTGCGTCGTATGCGATGTCCATGACCTCGAACACCGTCAGCTGACCGCGCTCATCCAGTGCACGCGCCACGGCCATGACCCTAAACCATTGCGGAGCGAGGATTCTGTGCGCACGAGCACATGCCAGGTCGTGGAATGCAATCTCGATGTGATAGCTGACGATTTCGAATGCCTCGTGGCAGGCGGCGGTCATCATCGTTCTGTCGCAGCTTCTCACTACGGTTGGCTCGCGGCGACGGGTAGAGATGTCAACACCGACCTGTCCCGCCGCGCAGATCGTCGCCTCGTCTAGAAGGTCCTTCAGCGTGCCCCCCTCGTAGCCATTCGTGAGTGCGGGCAGTTTGTACTTTTCTTCGTCGAGCGGTGCTCCAAGTTTACCAGACCCAGCAACGCCACCGCTGCCGTCAGCGCGGATCAG
>JAQCIA010000252.1 GCA_027620105.1 Verrucomicrobiota bacterium
ATAACCCGCATTGCGGACCTCGCGCATCAGGCGCGCGGTGGTGACCGCGGCGGTCTGGTGCATCTCGATCTGATCCCGGCCCCGGCGATACTCGCCGGCCTGGCTCAGGAAGGCCGACGTGATCCCCGCCAGCACGAAGACGGAGACAAAGAGGGCGATCATTAACTCAGGCAGGGTGACGCCCTCCGCGGACCCACGACGCAAGTTGCGCAGGAACGCCTTCACGGGGCCACCACCGCGGATACCGTTTGGGTGTGCGCTCGGTTGCGCAAATCGGACCAGGCAACCTGCACCTGTACGTTCCTGGACATGTAGCCACTGTTGGTGACGACCATCCATGCGACCGTGAACCGGCCCGTCGTGGTGCTGCCGGAGCCCATGGCGGGCACCCCGTCGGCACGCAGGCTCTCGAGCGTGGTGGAGGCAAGCAGCGACGAGGCGCTGAGGTCGGCGCTCAATTGGCGCGTCAGGCGCAACTGGGAAGACATGCTGAACAACCCCAGCATCCCCAGCGAGAAGAGCGCCATGGCCACAATCACTTCGGCCAGGGACAGGCCGGCACAGTTTTGCGTGTTGCGTTTCAATCGAGCGTGACCTCTGAAGCCTGGACGTGACCGGACTGGAACACATAGACGTACTGCGGCTTCGCCCCCGCATGGCTGACGACAATGCGCCAGTATCCACCTGACGTCATGAACTCTCCTCCCGCGGTGAAGACCCCGGAGGTGGCATTGCAGGCCAGGCCGAGACTCGTCGCGTCGGACAACTGCACGGTCGCCGCTTCATTCGACTCGATGATCCCGTTCCCACTCATATCGATCTCGGTCCGAAGGGTCCTGCTCGTCACATTCAAACTCACACCGATCTGTCGCGCATGGCTTGTCGCATGGACACGGCTGGCGCGCAACTGCGCCTGCAGGCGATCCGTGGCGTCCTGGATCCGGTAGCTCGGAATCCGTGTGCGAAACGAGAGCGTAGCGCCTAACGCCACAAGCCCCACAATATGCCAACCACGATCATCAATTCGACTAGGCTGAAGCCGCTTGCTCCACGCCCGGGCCGGGCACACGTTGAGAATAGGCCGAAGCGCCACATACGCGCATGCAACGGTTCACGCATCATGCTTGGTCTTCGCCACGGCATCCATCATCGAATTGAACGACTTGGCGATGTGATCCAGTTTGTCGTAGTCCCGGAAGTGGAGGCGCTCCTCAAGATGGCCATCACGGATGCTATCGAAAGTCCGTTGCAGGTGAATATACGGCCCCGCGATGCGGTGCGCCGTCAGCTTCGCCAGCGCCACGATGCCAATCGACGCAACGACCGTCGCGAACGCCAGCCCCGCGACGACGTAGTTCTGGAGTTCGATGTAGGCCACATGCAAGTCGGAAATAACGGACTCAACACCGGCGAAGCGATCCTGTATCCACAAATAGACGAAGAAATGCATGCCTAGCATAAACGCCAGGCAGAGCACGATCCACAGGCCCAAATACCGGTAGTGGTACTGGAGGGTGAGATTGACATTTCGAATCGACCGCTGACTTCGCGTGCCCGGTTTAATCACGATTATCCACCTCCTCTTACTCGCACCCCTTATGCCACGCAGCCCCGCACGACGCAACTATATATGGTCGACTCCATTGGGCGCCACGAATCCTTCGCGAAAGTCTGCCTTGTGGCACGGATTTGCCAGCCAGAACTGGATGCACGGGAATGATTGGATTTACTGCTCGCTGAGGCCGATTCCGAACGAAACGCACCATCAGAACATTGGGGACGTATCTCTATAACCTATAAATTGGCAAGGCATGCCAGGACTTTCCGTTTCAAGGATCGGTCAGATTCCATGCGGGAGACATCGGGGCAGCCCTTGACAATGGATTCCGCTGAAATAGTCGAACGGTGGGGCTCGTGCCCTAACTCGCCGATCGTCCTCGCCGTCGTCCTCACAATCGAAAATGGACTGGAAATCGAGGACGAAGGACGAGGACGAGCACGATGCTCGGTGGAGCTCCAACCCTACGCAAACGGACTTTTTCAGCAGAATCTATTGTGAAGGGCTGACCCTAGCCCAAGTTCGTCACTACATAGCCGGGCAGGGCGAATAGAGCTGAGTTCTCTCGCGGTCTCGCAGCTTTGAATCTAAGTGCCTCACGCAAAGCGAGTGGTGCAGATCGGTTTCATTCACGGACGGATCTGGCGGGGGTTGATTCCATACACGGTGGTGAAGACCCGGCTGAAATGGAAGGGGTCGGCAAACCCGAGCTGCTCCGCGGTATGACTGACGCTGAAGCCCTTCTGCAGCAGATGGTAAGCCGCCGCGCAACGTTCGCGTCGCACGACGGTGCCGGGCGATAAGCCCAGTTCTTTTTTGAAAACCTGGTTGACGTAGGCGGGCGTGATGCCGAAATGCTCGGCGATGGCGTTGCGATCAATGACCGCCGGCATTTGTCCCCGGATCCATTCGAGCATGGCTTTCGTTCTGGGGGATAACTGCGGCTGGGTATCGCGCAGCCATGCCGAAGCCAGTTGTAGCAGAACATCCGCCGCAAGACAGCTCAGGCGCTGTTGTTTGAAGGGCGGGAATCGTTCAAACAAAGAGGCCATGCGTGTCATCGTTTCAACAATGCGCGCTGATGAAGGCATGCGCGTCACTCTTCGCCAAACGAAGGGCAGGGGGCAGGGCCCGTCAGTCCAGCGTCCGGCGTCCCACCATTCTCCATGAAACCCGGCCATGCTGCCGTCACTTTCTGCTCTCAGCACGTGAGATTCGCCGCCAGGAATAAACAGAAGGTCGTCCTTCTGGACCACCAGCGTGTTATTGCCGCCATGACTATAGCTGAGTTCTCCGGCGAGGACGGTGATCCACTGGCAGTCTGGCGACTGTCTGGGCCCCCAGATGTAGCCGGCACGAGTCGTGTGGCGATTGGCGATGCGGATAACGGGTTTGGGATCAAATATCTCATTATCAGACATGTTGGTACACTATGATCCATTCCTGTTACAGAATGAAAGGGATATTCTTGCATTCGTAATCGAATAAGGAGACATGACATGGACGCAGTAATGGACCAAATTGATATCAAGAGTCTGGCCAAACGGTTCCGGGCGCGTGGGTTTGTACTGGGTGGCAAGGTGGTGGACGACGAGTCGCTGCAAGAGTTGCGCGATGAGCTGGACCGCGTGATCGCCGATAAGGACAAGCCAGGCGTTCCACAGCCCGTTTCCTTGTCGAACTTGTGTCCCGATCCAGGGAAGACAGTCTGGCAGATTGTCAACATTTGGCAGGCCAGCCCCGCGTTCGAGCGGCTGCTGCGTAACCCGGTCATCGCTGAAATCGCCGCGGCCTGCATTTGCGCCAAAGAGCTCCGCATCTGGCACGATCAGATTCAATACAAACCGGCCCAACTGGGCGGCGTGAATTTCTGGCATCAGGACGCGCCCTACTGGGGCACGATCACACCCAAAGACCAGCAAATCACGGCCTGGATCGCACTGGATGATGTTGATGTCGACAATGGCTGCATGAGTATGGTGCCGGGCAGTCACAAGTGGGGCGTTGCGATTAAAACGATTGTTGCCTCGCCGGATTTCAGTGCACTGCCGGCCGAATATGAAGGCCATGAAGTCGCCGTCGTTCGCTGCCCGGTACGTGCAGGATATGTCCATTGCCATCATTCCCTCACCTGGCACGGCTCGCACGCCAACACCAGCGGTCGCCCGCGCCGGGCGATTGCCCTGCACTTCATGACCGAAAAGACCGTACGCGACATGAAAGGCGCCCATCTGATGGACCCGTTCATCCACGCCAAACCCGGTGAACCTATTCAGGGCGATGCCTT
>JAQCIA010000253.1 GCA_027620105.1 Verrucomicrobiota bacterium
CGGGGTTCCGCGGCCGGCGGGGCATTTTCGAGGTGCTGGGCGTCACGGAGCCCATTGAGAGCATGATCATTGCCCGCAAGTCATCGAGTGCGATTAAGCAGGAAGCCATCAAGGATGGGATGTCCACGTTGCGCGACGACGGGTGGGGCAAGGTGCTGAACGGTGTGACGACGATTGAGGAAGTTGTGCGGGCGACGGAAGACAACGAGTAGGGCGGCGGGACGGTGAAGAGGCATGCCGAGTTTTACATATAGTGCGCGCACCAGAGCCGGCCAGAAGGTCGCAGGTGTCGTGGAAGCGAATGACCGGCGCGGCGCCTTGGTGCAAATCGAGTCGTTGGGGCATGTGCCGGTGGCGGTGAGCGAGAAGGCGTCGGCCAAAGGCAAGGCCAAGGAAAGCGCGCAGGCCCAACAGGCGCGAGGAAAGCTCACGGTGCGGCGCGGGCCGGCGCGGCTGAACAGTCGCGAGGTGCTGGTTTTTACGGCGGAACTGAGCGATTTGCTGGCATCGGGCATGACGCTGGGGAATGCGCTGAACACGCTGGGGAACCGGCGTTCGGGGCGTCCCTCAGATGAAATCATCAAAAGCCTGCGCGATGAGATTATCCGCGGCGCGAGTCTTTCGGATGCGATGATGCGGCACCCGGCGTCGTTTTCCAGTCTGTACGTGCACATGATCCGCGCAGGTGAAGCCAGTGGCGCGCTGGATGAGGTGTTGAAGCGCTTGAATGAACACTTTGAGCGTGTGCAGGAGACCAAGGAAAAGGTCGTCATGGCGCTGGTGTATCCGGTGATCGTGCTGGTGATGGGCGTGGCGACGATGATTTTCTCCATGGTGTATGTGGTGCCGAAGTTTCAGACGGTGTTTGAGCAGATGGGGCAGGCGCTGCCCTTGCCGACACGGATGCTGATCGGCATGAGCGTGTGGCTGGTCAAATATGGGTGGGCGGCAGCGGTGGTGGTGGTGATTCTTTGCGTGCTGTGCGGGCGCGCGTTGAAAACGCCGCGCGGGCGGCGGGTGTGGGATCAGTTTCTGCTGCGCCTGCCGCTGCTGCGCGGCGTGGTGGCGGCGGGGATTTATGCCAACTTTGCGCGCACGCTTTCCACGCTGCTGGCGAACGGGGTGGCGGTGCTGCAGGCACTGGGGATTGTTGAGAAGACGGTGGGGAATCTCGTGATCGGGGAAGAGATTCGCAAGGCGCGTGAGCGGGTGACGGACGGAACGACGATTTCGGGACCGCTGTCGGCGGGGAAAATCTTTCCCGAAATGCTGACCGACATGATGGCGATCGGCGAGCAGACCGGCGACATGCCGGGGGCGCTGAATCATATCGCACGGCGTTATGAGAATGAGCTGAACCGTCACATCAAGATTTTTACGACGGCACTGGAGCCGATTCTGATTGTGGTGGTGGCGGTGATGGTGGGGTTCGTAGCGATCAGCATTCTGCTGGCAGTTTTCAGTTTGACGAATGGCTTGAATATTTAGCGTGGGCAAGCGGGATGGAAGACCGCGAATGGACGCGAAGTGGCGCGCATGGAGCAGGAACGATTCGGAATTGTGAGCCGCGGATGCACGCGGATGGACACGGCTGAAATTGTAAGGGAAGGGAGAGAAAATGATACGGACAGAACATGATCGGGCGCGGGGCGGGTTCACGTTGATTGAGGTGCTGCTGGTGGTGGCCATCCTGGGCATTCTGGCGAGCGTGGTGGTTGTGAACTTGAGTGGGCGCCAGGAGAAGGCGCAGATTCAGGCCGCGCGGGCGAGCATTGCCGGCATCGGTACGGCCATTGATATTTATGAAGTCGATACAGGCAAGTTTCCGACGAGCCTGCAGTCGTTGATGGTGTCGGATGGTTCGCCGAACTGGAACGGCCCCTACTTCAAGGGTGGGAGCCTGAAGGATCCCTGGGGGCAAAACTATGCCTACACCCGCGAAGGCGGCTCGGGCTACAAAATCATCTCGGGGGGGCCAGATGGCAGCGTGGGTGGCCCGGACGATATCACAAGCTTCTGAAGCGAGGATGGCATGGCGGAAACGTGCAATGCGCAGGAACCCGGGGCCTGGGGGAAGCGGCGCACGTTTCGCAAGACCCGGGCGCGGGGCGGTTTCACGTTGATCGAATTGCTGCTGGTGATCGCGATCATCGGCGTGGTGACCGCAGTGTCGATGCCGACGTTCTTTCGTTCCATCAAAGGCAATCGACTGCGCTCGGCGGCGCGTACGGTGGTGATGGCGGGGCGATACGCACACAGCATGTGTCTGCTCAACCAGAAGGAACTGGATTTGCGCTTCGATCTCGCGAAGGGGGTGATCTCTGTGATGCCGCCGGAAGTCGGGGCGCCGGTGGTGCCGGGGGGCGAGTCGCCAGCAGGTGCAGAGGCGGTTCCGGTAACTACGGCAGGCGACGTGACCGTGGTCGAGCGGAAGCTGGACGACGTGCGCATTGCCTATGTGCGGGTGGGTGACAAGACCATGTCAACAGGTGCGGGTGAAGCGGGCGTGGCGGTGGTGCAGTATCGCAGCAACGGATCCTGCACGCCGTATGAGGTGCGGATTGAGGATGATGAGGGTGACGGGGTTACCGTGCACGTGGACATGCTGGCCAGCGCGGAGACGGAGCGGGACTGATGCAAGTCAGGGAACAACACGTTGATCGACGGTCGGGCATGACCCTGATTGAGGTCTTGATGGCCGCGGCGATTCTGGGCGTGGGGTTGACGGCACTGCTCACGGCGGCGTCGCGGTGCCTCGCGGTGATGCGCACAGCAAAGCAATACCAGTCCGCGCAATGGGCCTTGAACTTGGGTGAGATTGAGAACCCGGTGCTGCCGAGCAAGGAGCCCGAGGACTGGGAAGTCAGCGCGACGAGCTATGACGGCGGCATGACCTATACGCGCGAGGTCGAAGAGGAGGATGAGGAGCAGAAGGATGGACTCTTCATTCTGACCAGCACGGTGACCTGGGACCGCCAGGGGCATCACGGCAGCGAGAGCGTGGTGCGGTATGTGTTTGTGAAAGAGAAGGCGGAATTGTGAGCCCCATGACGGCAGGTGTGCGGCGGCGTTCCGGTTTTACGTTGCTCGAAATGCTGCTGGCAGTGTCCCTGCTGGCAATCGTGACGGTGGTGACCTACATGGGATTCTCGACGGTGGCGCTGGCGTGGCAACGCGGGACGGACATGGCGGACAAGTTGCATCATGCGGATTTCGTGGTGGAGCAGATCGTGATGTCCCTGCGCTCGTCGTATTATCCCTCGACCGGCGTCAGTCCCGACTACGGTTTCTGGTTTCACGACGATGGCGACGGACCGGGATCGGTGGATGAAGCGAGCTGGGTCAAGTTGGGTTCGGCGCTGGTGGGGCGCGACGCGCCGCAGTCGGGGGGACCGCATCGGGTGGCGGTGACGGTCGAAGAGACGGATCGCGGCAAACTCGCGCTGGCGGTGCGGTCGTGGGGGGTGTTGTCGCAGATCGAGGGGTTTGACGCGACGGCGCTGGAGCCCACGTTGATTGCGGCCAAGATCACGGGGCTCAACTATCGCTTTCAGGATCCGGAAAGCGTGAAGGGCCAACCGGGCGATGCGGGCGCGGCCGGGGCGGGCGCGGGGTACGACGAAGTGGAGTGGATCGACGAGTGGGAGGACACCAATCGGATTCCGCGGATGGTCGAGCTTACTGTTTATATGGAGCCGTTGCTGGACGATAACGAACCCGTGGAGGTCAAACGCGTGGTTGAGCTGCCTCTGGCGCCATTGGCGTGGCGGTGACGCGATGAAGGGCAAGTACGATAGGATGCCGCTGGCGCGCATGCGGGGCGGGGGCCGGGTTGGCGGA
>JAQCIA010000254.1 GCA_027620105.1 Verrucomicrobiota bacterium
CGCCAGTGCCTTTTGCTGATAAAGCGGAATCGGATAGTGCACCTTGGCCTCGATGCTGCGATTTATGCAGTATTGCAACAGCTCGTCACGGCGCTCCACGAAGAGGATATAGAGCAGGTAGACGTTTTTCACGCGTGGATTGCGCGGCGGAATGCGCACGCCGGCGATTCCCTTGAACCCGGCGTCGTAGTAGGCGGCGTTCACCGCGCGCTTCTCGACAATGTCGCGCGTCTGCCGCACGATGTACTTGCCGACCACCGCTTGCGTCGAATCCAGGCGCGTGTTGTAGCCTAACATCTCCATTTCATCCCGGCTCTTGAGGCCGTGGTTGCACAGGAGTCGGGACATGCGCGCCATCTCGTCGTCGTTGGTGACGATGACTCCGGCATCGCCCCAGACGTTGATGATCTTGAGCGGATGCATCGAGAACGCCGTTGCCACGCCAAAACTGCCGACACGCCTGCCATCGATTTCCCCGAGCAGGCTCTGGCAGCCGTCCTCGACCACCGGCAGCTTGTGCTTTGCCGCTATTTCCATGATGCGCGGCATGTCGGCAGCGTCGCCTGTCAGGTGCACCGGCATCAATGCCTTGGTGCGTTGGGTGATGGCGGCTTCGATCTGGTCTACTTTCAGGCAGAAGCTGTCATCGCAGTCCACAAACACGGGTCTTGCGCCGACTTCGTTGATCGCACCCACCGTCGCCCAGAACGTGTTCGCGCAGGTGATGACTTCATCACCGTAGCCTACTCCCAGTGCCTTCAGAGGAATCTTGCAGGCATCCGTGCCAGAGCCGACACCGATGGCGTGCTTGACGCCGAGCATGTCTGCGAACATACGCTCGAACTCTCCGACAACCTTGCCCAGCGTGAAATCGCCGCTCGCCACCAGCTGGCGCAGTTCAGCAAAGATCGGCTCGGGGTCAGCGTACTGCTGCCGCAATGGGGAATAACGTACATGCATGGCTAGAACGGGCCTTTGAAGAAGGGGTCGGGTACGTCCACCGGCAGGCCTTTGCGCTGCGCCACCAGCTCCGACACCGCGCTTTCAATCTTCGATACGGCTATGCCCATTTCTGCGCCCGCTTCGCGCACGATCCGCGCGGCATCCGGGTAGATGCCCGGCACCAGCCCGCGGGAGCTGGGCGTAGGGTGGTCGGGCAGGCCGATGCGGATCGGAGGCGACTTGAGCTTGTCAAAGCAGTTTGAGACAACTTCAGATACGATTTCGGCGCCGATGCCGAACTTGCGGAAGCCCGTGTCCACAGTTATCAGTCTGCCGGTCTTCGCCACTGAGGCGAACACGCGGTCGAGCATCAGCGGGCGGATCACGCGCATATCCAGCACTGTCGCGGAGCAACCGATCCTTTCAAGCTGCTCGGCCGCACGCATCGCCTCGAGGGTCATGTACGAGGTCGAGACAATGGTCAGATCCTTGCCTTCGCGCAGCACGTTGGGCCCGTCGAGCGGCTCGGTGTAGTAGCCGGAAGGCACTTGCCCCTGGACGTAGTGGCACCAGCGGTGCTCGATCACCATCACGGGGTTGTCGTCCTCGACCGCGGAGATGATCATGCCCTTGGCATCGCGCGGATAGGTCGGCATCAGAACCTTCAAGCCGGGAATAAGAGCGAACATGGTTTCCAGGCTCTGCGAGTGCTCTGGCCCCTGGCCCCAGCCACGGCCGACGACCATGCGGATGACGAGCGGGATGCGATGGCGACCGCAGCTTATGTAGTGGGCTTTGGCGGCGTTGTTGACAATCTGTTCCATCGCGAGCAGGGCGAACTCTACGCGGTGGAAGCTGATCACCGGGCGCTTGCCCATCATGGCGGCGCCGATCGCCACGCCCGTCAAGGCGTTTTCCGCGACCGGCATCTCGATGATGCGCTCGGGCCCGATGTGCTTGGCGAGCCCGGCGATCGTGCCATAGACGGACGATGGGTCGGCCGCCCCCTCGGCGAGGAAGATGACGGCGGGATTCCGGATGGCGACTTCGGTCAGACCCTCGCGGATCGCGTCGCCGGTGTTGGTCATCCGCATGTCCGACATGGCGTCGCTCATGCGTAAACGAACTGTGATGCCTGCGATGGATCGGGCAGCGGCGCCGCCTTGGCGAACTCGAAGGCGGCGTCGATCTCGCGCTGCACTTCGTCCGTCATATGCTTCTCGTCCGCCTCGGACAGCAGGTTGAGTGCACGCAGTTTCCTGCGGGTAAGCTCGATCGGGTCTTTCGCGCGCCATTCTTCATATTCGTCGACAGTCCGGTAGCCGATGTCGTTGTCGAAGTTCGGGCCGCAATGCTCGCGCCAGCGGTAGGTGTCCAGCTGCAGGAAACTCGGGCCTTTGCCGGAGCGCGCCCGCTCGACCGCATCGAGCGTCGCTTTCAGCACGGCCTCGACATCGTTGCCGTCGGTGTGCGACGCATGAATGTCATGAGCCATGGCGACATTGGTAAGGGGGCGGCTGGGCTGCCGGTCCTGTAGGTTCGTGTAAACCGAATATAGGTTGTTCTCGCAAACGAACAGGACGGCAAGCTTATTCAGGCTTGCAAAATTGGCGCTTTCGTGAAAGACACCTTCCTCGATCGAGGCGTCGCCGAAGAAGGTGACCGAAACACGATCGGTGCGGTCGATCTTGTCCGCGAGCGCCGAGCCTACGGCCAGTGGTATCGCGCTTGCGACGATGGGAACGCTGGCAATCATGCCCTTTTCCAGATCGGTGAGGTGCATGGAACCGCCGCGACCGCCGGTACAGCCAGCAGCCTTACCATAGATCTCGGCAAG
Organism: Verrucomicrobiota bacterium; assembly: GCA_027620105.1. Lineage (GTDB taxonomy): Bacteria > Verrucomicrobiota > Kiritimatiellia > UBA8416 > JAIOPI01 > JAIOPI01. The sequence goes on from JAQCIA010000254.1 coordinate 2,780, forward strand.
CATCGCCTTGAGGTCGCCGCCTTTGGCGAGATAATGGGCGTGGCAACGGTGCGTGCTGAAAACGCGGTCCGTGACGCGCAACGCCTGGCAGACACCTACCGCGGCGGCTTCTTGGCCGACCGAAAGATGGACCGGGCAGCGAATCTCCTGCTCGGCGTAGCGCGCAGCCATGGTTTCCTCGACGAGGCGTATGTTCAGCATCTCGCGCAGCAGCTTCACCGCCGCGTCTTGCTTGGAGATCAATTTCTCACTCAATTGTATTTCCTTACCCCAGGATTATACTCGAGCTCTAAGGTAAAATTCTGTTACTGGTAAGTCGCTCCAGCCGCCACATCCTTGGGTCGGAGTTGGCGATTGAATTTGTCTGCGCGATCGTGCCAGCCAAAAATTCTGTGTCGGTTTGCCGACGGCACCATACTTGTGGACACCATCACATCCCGCGATACAGTCAACGCGTGCACCGCAAATTCACAATCCGTGCGCCCCAACCCCGCTTACGTAGAGAGGCGAAGGACGGGTTGGTAATCCAGCGTTGGCGGCACTGCAACAGTTGGCGCTGCGGGCCGTGAGCTGCTGCCCAAAAAATATGGAATCTGCCCCAGATAGCTTTGCACGCGCTCGGGGAAGCAGCCGCACTCTGGCAAGGGGCTCCCACTCGACGCTATCGGCAATACCCTCTGCCTGCTTGAACGCTGCCCTTTTAGCAAAGTTCATCATGCCGGAGTGATTGTCTTTGTGGCCGGCAAGCGGCAAGCCCCTGCTTTTGATAGAGTAGGCGACGAAGCAGTGCGGTCGGTCGCTGTCTACCGATGCAAAGAGGGCAAGGATTGCCGCCAAAGCATACCCGGCAGGATTCGCCATAAGTGCTCGCAGCGCTGCATCATCATGCGCAGCCAGCAGCGCCTTGATATCCGGCGTAGTGCTAACGTCCTGCTGCATTGGAATGCGCCTACACCCAGCTGGAGAGATCGTTCAGTTTCTGTAACTCAGTGGCGGTGAGCTGCAGCTCGCAGGCGCCTAGGTTGTCGGCCAGCTGCGCGGCATCGCGCGCACCAATGAT
>JAQCIA010000255.1 GCA_027620105.1 Verrucomicrobiota bacterium
CACATCCACCCCCACGTTTCGACCGCCAGCGACTGGGTCTAAACCCCGAGAAGTTCCTCAACCTGTTGGAATTGTTCCTCAAGCTGGGTGCAAAAAATACAGAGTTAGATTTCGGATTGGCGGATGCAGGCGACCTGGCGAGTCGGATCGGTGGTGGATTCCAGCGGTGGGATGGTGGTGCGGCATTGGTCGATGGCGTGGGGGCAGCGCGGGTGAAAGCGGCAGCCGGCGGGCGGGTTCGCTGGGGGTGGGACATCGCCGGTGAGGACGACGCGTTCGGTGCGCGGTTTGCCGGCGCGGGGAATGGCGGAGATGAGGGCGCGTGTATAGGGATGGCGCGGGCTGCTGATTACGGATTCGGTGGGCCCGGTTTCCACGAGCTGGCCGAGGTACATGACGGCGGTGCGGTGGGCAATGGTGCGGACCACACCGAGGTCATGTGTGATGAAGAGATAGGCCAGGCCGTACTTGTCGCGCAAGTCCATGAGCAGATTCAGCACTTGAGCTTGCACGGAGACGTCCAGCGCGCTGACGGGTTCATCGCAAATGATCAACTTGGGGTGCAGCGAAACGGCGCGGGCGACGCAAATGCGCTGGCGCTGGCCGCCGGAGAATTCATGGGGGTAGCGGTGAAGGGCGTCGCGGCCCAGCCCGACATCGGCGAGGAGGCGCAGGGCCTCTGACTCACGCTCGCGCGGCTTGATGCGCGCGTGGCGGATGAGGCCTTCGGTGATGATGTCCATGACGGTCATGCGCGGATTCAGCGACGCGAAGGGATCTTGGAAGACGACTTGTAAATCTGGACGGATGGGCCGGCGTGCGGCGTTGGAGGCGCGGGTGATGTCGCGTCCCTGAAACGCAATGGAACCGTCGCGAACGGGCTCCAGGCCGAGGATGGCGCGGGCGAGGGTGGTCTTGCCGCAGCCGGATTCGCCCACGAGTGCGAGTGTTTCGCCGGGAGCAATATGCAAGGAAACGCCGTCGACCGCACGCACATGACCGACGGTGTGCGACAGGATTCCTCGGCGAATGGGGTACCAGACGCGCAGGTTCTTGAGATTGAGCAGTGGTTGTGTGGGAGCGTTCATGGTGGCGGCGACATTGGATCATGCAGGAAGCAGCGGCTCGTGTGCGGAGGCGAACCATAGAGCGGGGGGGGCGCGGTGGTGCAGCGGGCGAAGGCCTTGGGGCAGCGCGCTTGGAAGTGGCAACCGGCGGGATACTGCAGGGGCGACGGGACCTGGCCGGGAATGGTGGTGAGACGCGTGCGCTGGGCGGCGAGGGAGGGGACGGCGGCAAGGAGTGCCTGGGTGTAGGGGTGTCGGGGCGATTCAAATAGGTCGGCGACGGGAGCGATTTCGACGACTTCCGACGCGTACATCACGGCCACGCGGTCGCACATTTCCCAGATGACGCCCATGTCGTGGGTGATCAGGAGAATGCTCGTGTCGGTCGCTTTCATGGCGCGCATCAGGTCGAGCACCTGCGCCTGCACGGTCACGTCCAGGGCCGTGGTGGGTTCATCGGCGATGATGAGTTGCGGTTTGAGCATGAGCGCCATGGCGATCATCACGCGCTGGCGCATGCCCCCGGAAAGCTGATGGGGATAGGCCTGAAGTGCGTCGGCGGGCGTGGGGATGCCAACTTTGCCGAGCCAGTCGCGCGCAATGTCCATGGCAGCCAAGGGGGGGAGGTCTTCATGAAAGCGCAAGGCTTCCACGAGCTGGGCGCCGACGCGATGAAGGGGGGACAGGGCGGTCATGGGTTCCTGGAAGATGACGCTGATGCGATGTCCGCGGATGGCGCGCAATTCGGCGATGGGCAGGCGCAGCAGGTCGCGTCCATCGAAGCGGATGGAGCCGGAGTCGATGCGCCCGGGCGGTGAAGGGATGAGGCGCAGGATGCTCATGGCGGTGACGGTTTTGCCGCTGCCCGATTCACCGACGAGGCCAAACACTTCGCCGCGGTTGATGGAGAGGGAGACGTGATCGACGGCGCGGATGAGGCCTTCGTCGGTCTGGAAGGAGACGGAGAGGTCGTTGATTTCGAGCAGTGGGGTCATGGGTTTTCCAGAGCAGAGAGGGACGTTTCACGCAGAGGCGCGGAGGGTGCAGAGAGGGGTTTTCTATCTCCGTGTCGCGGGGTGGGATGCTGGTGGGAGGCGATTTGATGATGGTGCATGTGAATTATTCCATGCGGGAAATGGGTTTGGGATCGAAGGCGTCGCGAATGCCTTCACCGACGAAGACACCAAGCAGCATCACGAAAAAGATGGCGGCGGCGGGGTAGAGGATCAGCCACCAGGCCCAGCGGAACTGTTGTGCCTGGTGCAGCATTTCACCCCAGCTGGGCGTGGGCGGCGGCAGGCCGAAGCCAAGGTAGTCCAGTCCGTAGAGGGCAGAGATTGCGCCGACCAGCGAGAAGGGGAAGAAGGTGATCAGCGGTGTGAGGGCATTGGGCAGGATGTGTTCCAGCATGATGCGCCAATTTGGGACGCCGAGGCAGCGGGCCGCTTCGACGTAGGACTGACGGCGGAGACGCAGGAATTCAGCGCGCATGTAATAGGAAATGCCGATCCAGTTGAAGATGCCATAGCAGACGAGGAGCAGAGAAAAGCTGCGGCCGTAAATGGATCCGAGCAGGATCATCACGTAGAGGAAAGGGAGGGCGCTCCAGATTTCGATCAGGCGCTGGGTGAACATATCCGTGCGACCGCCCAGGTAGCCCTGAATGCCACCGATGACTACGCCGAGCACCATGGTGGCCACAACGAGCAGGAAGCCGAAGGACATGGAAATGCGGAACCCGTAGATGATACGGGCGAGGACATCACGGCCGGCGTTGTCGATGCCCATCCAATGACCACGCACGGGTTCATGGGGCCAGGTGACATCGCGGCGCTGCACCGTGAGTCGGTGGGCGGTACCGGCGATGGTCAATTCCGACGCGGGGACGTATTCACCGGCAGCACGGATGACGAGGTTCGTGATGCGCGCTTGTTCCGTCTCCGACAAGTTGGACCAGAGCGATGGGAGGTTGGATGTCTGGGGAGTCCCGTCGGGAGCAAAGCGGAGGGATGCGGTGGCTCCGTGGCGTTCGATATCGCGAAAAGTGAGTCGGACGGATGGGGGGGCGTGCGGTCGTGGGGCGTAGGCAGGAATGGAGATGGTGGCGGATTGTTCGGCATCGAGATGGTGCGCGAGGGTTTCCTGGATGGCTGGTGCGGATTGATTGTGCAGGCGTTGGGTGATGGCCTGGCGCAATGATTCGGTGATCGGCCAATGCTGCGCGAGATCGGCGCCGGAGACGGCAAGGTCGTTTGTGCGAAAGAAATAACCGCAGGCCAGGGCCTGCACGACCTTCAGGTTCACATCCACATTCACGCTGCCGACGCGCGGGATGGGGGTGAGCGTTACGTTGATCGTGGCCTCGGCTTGAAGGGATGCGGGATCGATGCTTTCGTAGGGGCCAAAGGGAATCGGGGGCATGCGCATGAAATTCCGCGGGTTATCGCGGAACTGCGGCGATTGGCGCAGCGCGCGGTAGTTGGGTCGGGTCTGCTTTCCGTTGTGCAGGAACGTGTCTTCGGGGTAGTAGCGGAAGACGGGGGCATACCAACGGCCCTCGCAGCGCATGAACAGCGGGCGGTCGTTGCAGATGAGTTCTGAGCCGAGGCTCAGCGCGTAGGCAGCGCCCAGAATGATGAGTGACCAATAGGCGCGACGGCGGGCGCGAAAGCGGCGCAGGCGTTTGCGGGTGAGCGGATTCTGGATGAAGCGATTCAGCATCGGTTACTGCTTCTGTAAATTGATGCGCGGGCCGATGAGTACGT
>JAQCIA010000256.1 GCA_027620105.1 Verrucomicrobiota bacterium
CCAGCTTCGCTAAGGATTCGGGAGGGCCTTTTCCGTGCTTGTATACGCGGAAACACCCGCATAGTATTTCAAGACAACTTATTTTCGTGAGAAGTCTTCAGGACTCGGTGATTCCGCCAGGTGGCGGGAAAGTCCGAACCGGCGGTATAGCCCGCGACTCTCGCCTGAACGGCGGGACTGACTTCGGTGAAATTCCGAGGCCGACAGTAAAGTCTGGATGGGAGAAGAACTTCTGTGAAGGCATTGTGTCTAATGCCCGGGCAGAGTTTTCTCCCCGGGTATTTTTTTTGCCCCGCGCGGGCGGGGCTCGTGACAACATGCGAACACAGAAGCATAGAACGCGCGCGGCCCAGGCCCCGGAGCCCATCGTGACGCCAGGATTCGATGCCATTCCCGACATTCTGGACGCATTACGCCAGGGCCAGATGGTAATCATTGCTGACGACAATCAACGCGAGAACGAGGGCGACATTGTCGTGGCGGCGGAAACCGTCACCGACGCGCAAATCAACTTTCTGTCGCGGCATGGACGCGGATTGATCTGCGTGGCATTGCCACACGAGCGTCTGGCGCAACTGGGCCTGGGACGCATGGCGGTGAAGGGCAACGGTGATCAGTTCCAGACTGCCTTCATGGAATCCGTTGATGCGGTGGGGCCGGATGTGTCGACCGGTATCAGCGCGGCCGATCGCGCGGCCACCGTGCGCAAACTGATGGATCCGGTTGCAGGCCCGCGTGATTTTGCGAGTCCGGGGCATATGTTTCCGCTTGAGGCCATGGATGGGGGCGTGCTGCGCCGTCCGGGGCACACCGAAGCCGCCGTGGATCTCACGCGTCTGGCGGGATTGAAACCGGGGGGCGTCATTTGCGAAGTCCTGCAAGAGGACGGCACCATGGCCCGTCTCCCACAATTGCATGTGTTCGCACGCGCGCACGGATTGCGCATTACCAGCGTCGCGGAGATCATGGCCTACCGGCGGCGGACAGAAACGCTGGTCGAGTTTGTGCGTGCGGTGACCCTGCCCACGACATGGGGGGATTTCCAATTGCGGCTCTACCGAGCCCGCCTGAGTGGTCAGGAGCATCTCGCGCTCGTCCGTGGTGCTGTCCGCAGTGCGGAACCAATGCTCGTGCGTTTGCACAGCGAATGCCTGACGGGCGACGTGTTCGGTTCGCTGCGCTGCGATTGTGGTCAGCAGATGGATACGGCATTGGCGCGCATCGCCAAAGCGGGGCAGGGGGTCTTCGTCTATTTGCGCCAGGAAGGACGCGGTATCGGGCTGGCGAATAAGATTCACGCATACGCGTTGCAGGATGGCGGGTTGGACACGGTCGAGGCCAATACGCAACTCGGATTTGGCGCGGACCTCCGCAACTACGAAGAGGGTGCGCAAATTCTGCGCGACATCGGTGTGACGCAGGCCCGGCTGATTACGAACAACCCGAATAAAGTACGCGGACTTGAGGCCAGCGGCATTGCGGTCACGGAGCGGATTCCGCTGGTGTGCGCGGCGGGCAGTCACAACGAACGCTATTTGAAGACCAAGAAGGAAAAGCTCGGGCACTTGCTTTAAGCGGGCGACACGGGCAGCGAGGAGATGCGATGGCGATCAAGGAAATATCGGCGAAATTAACCGCGGAAGGCCTGGCTTTCGGCATTGTGGTGAGTCGGTTCAACGACTTCCTCACCAAGGAATTACTGGCCGGGGCCATTGACGGCCTGGTCAGGCACGGCGCTGCGGACTCCGACATCACGGTTGTCTGGGTTCCAGGATCGAATGAGATTCCCATGGCGGCCGGACGTCTGGCGGCGCGCGGCGGGCTGCACGCCTTGATCGGCCTTGGTGTCGTCATTCAGGGGGCAACCCAGCATGCGCAACTGATCAATGCCCATGTCGCGCAGGGCCTAGGGGCGCTGGCGGTGGATGCCAAACTCCCGGTGATCAACGGCGTGATTGCGGCGGATACCCTCGAGCAAGCCATTGAGCGGTCCGGGACAAAAGGCGGCAACAAGGGCTGGCAGGCGGCTGTGGCAGCCATCGAAATGGCCAACGTTTTCAAAGCGCTGGCGACTCCGTCGCGGCGGGCGTGAGCCATGGCAACGCGTCGCTCATGCCGTGAGTGGGTCGTGCAGTTGTTGTTCCAACTGGATCTCAACGCCACCGAGAATCTCGACTCCGTCTTTGCCGCGTTCTGGAAAGGGAAGCGCGTTGACCGCAAAGGCAAGCTCTTCACGGAGGATGTTGTGCGCGGGGTGCGCGGCGACCTGGCGAACCTCGATGCCTATATTGCCAAGGTGGCGGAGCACTGGGCGATCAAGCGCATGGGTGTGATTGATCGCAACGTGATCCGCATGGCTATCTATGAAATGCGCCACATGGAGGATGTGCCGCCCATCGTATCCATCAACGAGGCCGTCGACATCGCCAAATACTTCAGCAACAAAGAGTCTGGAAAATTCGTCAACGGCATCCTGGACCGCGCCCGCCGCGACCTGGAAAAACCCAGCCGCCGCGCCGGACGCGGAGAGAAGGTCTAGAGCGTCACGGCGGTTGCCATGGGGAGAACCAAGGAGGTCAGCGCGCGCGATCAGGGGTATCTTCGCGAAGCCCTGCGCCTCGCGCGCCGTGGTGAGGGCGGCACCCGGCCCAATCCACCCGTGGGTGCCGTGGTTGTGCGCAGATCGCGTGTGGTGGGGCGCGGCTTCCATGCGCAGGCCGGTCAACCGCACGCGGAGGTGCTGGCGCTGCACCAGGCGGGACCGCGCGCGCGCGGTGCCACGCTGTATGTGACGCTGGAGCCCTGTAGCACCACGGGCCGGACCGGCCCCTGCACGGCATGCGTCTGGCAGGCAGGAATTGCGCGGGTGGTGATTGGCGCGAAGGATCCCAATCCGCGGCATGCCGGGCGGGGGGTTGCCTGGCTGAGGCGCAAAGGCATCGACGTGCAAATCGGCGTGATGCAGGATGAAGCAGAAGATTTGATTGCACCATTCGCCAAGTGGATCACGCGTGGTTTGCCTTATGTGACCGTGAAGCTTGCCGCCAGCCTGGATGGCCGGATCGCGGACCACCGGCATCGTTCCCGTTGGATCAGTTCGCCACGCTCACGCCAGCGCGTACAGGAATTGCGCGCGCGCGCCGATGCGCTGATTGTGGGAATCGGCACCGCAATCGACGATGACCCCTCACTGACCCGCCGCCGCGTCGGCCGAATGCCGCTGCTGCGCGTCATTGTGGATTCGCGGGGGCGCTTACCGATGGCGGCGCGCGTCTTGCAAGACGGTGGCAGTGCGAGCACGATCATCGCCACCACCGCGCGGTGTACAATCCGCAAGCAGCAGGCGTATCGTCGCACCGGAGCGCGCGTGTGGGTGTTGCCCGCGGTTGGTGGGCACGTGTCCCTGCGTGCGCTGCTGAGAAAGCTTGGCCGTGCGGGGGCGCTTCATGTTGTCTGCGAGGGTGGGGGATCGCTAGCGGAAGGATTTATACGCACCAACGAAGTCGACGCGCTGTGGTTCTTTCTCGCGCCGATCCTGTTGGGTGGGGGCGCCGTGCCCGCGATTGCAGGCAGGGGTTGGAATCTCGCGCTGGCGCCGGCGCTGACAGTCGTGGAATTTGAACGCATCGGTCCGGACCTGCTGATCCGCGCCACACCGCGCCGGTACCAGGTTCGGCGCTGATCAAGGACCCATTGATATGTTTACGGGCATCATCGAAAAAGTTGGCCATTTGCAGGCTCAGGAGGCCCGCGGGAACGGTGCGCGCCTGACCGTCTCGCACACGCGCTGGGAAACGCCCCTTATTCCGGGGGAAAGCGT
>JAQCIA010000257.1 GCA_027620105.1 Verrucomicrobiota bacterium
TTGAGCACATCCACATCACCTGCCGCTCTGATCATCGTTGCCAGCTTCGGAATGGCATTGGAGTGGCGGCGCATCGTCGCGATCTTCGCCAGCAGCGCTTCTTTGGGAGGCGTCGCCTGAAAGTCGTGGGACGACAGAATAACCGGCTTTTGGCGCTCGCGACCCAACGCGCAGACCGCGTCGCAGATCCCACTCCCCGCTTCGACGTCCACGGTCGACAGTGCCTGGAGCGCCTGGTCGACGATTTCCAGTCGGTTAGCGTCGCCACCCTGCCAGCGCCCCCCCTCGCTCGCATCGCGCAGCGTCAGAATCACGGGCGTTCCGGCCGCTTCGATGGCCGCGCAGTGCGTCGGCCAGTCCGCATGGTCAAGCCCCACCAGGTCAAGGCGCACCTCGATGCAGTCACAAATGGCGGCACGCAGCGGCAGCATGCTGGCCAGCGCCGCATACGTCGTAATGGTCCCCACCACCCGGGGAACAGGACCAATGGCAAGCCGGCCAATATGGATGTCTTCCATAGCCAGCATTCGATAGCAGACTGTTTCAATGCCTGTCCAGCCCGCAACGCGGGTGGTTCATGACAACCGCCGCACGGAATCATCCGAGAAGGAGAGATCAAAACGCAGCAGCGACACAAGGCGGTTGACTCAACACGCTAACGCGCGCGCGTCACCATAAACGTTCCACCGGCGCCGCGCGCCGATGACGGACAGGTCGTTCCGCTCGCGGCCCGCGGCGGGCGTCCTGGCATCCTTCGCCACCAAACGCAGCGCGATCTTGGCGTTGACCTGGACCTCGATGCCGACTTCGGCGTTGAGCAGGTAGACGGCGTCTAACCACACTCGAAACTTGGCTTGGTCGGCCCTGGCTCACGAACTTGCGGTGCCCCGCGCCAGCTCGCGACGAGACGCTTCATGAGATATGAGAGGTTTCGGGTGTCAGGAACTTCACACGACGCATGCCATGCGCCGGTTCGCGGCTAATCAGATCTTGGGTCAAGAAGGCTTATCGCCGCCGGGAGCGACGCAGTCAATGATAGGGTCCCCTCGCCGATCAGTCCTCGGACGCCTCTACGAGGCGTCCCTACCGAAAGTCTCGCCATAGAGACAACTTGTCGTACGTTAGCAGTACAAACTGCGCAAGAACTGGCACCTGAAACCCGCCACCTGGCACCCTCTATCGTATTCCGCCCGATTTGATGCGCTGCTGGCGGGCGCGCAGCATGTCGTTCGTCACGGCGCCGCTGTTCTTCATCCATTCGCCCATCCAGAGCTGGTTCTTGTCTGCCGGCTCCGGCGGCTGCGGCCGTGCATACACGGCCGGTCTGGGGGGTGTCCTGTTGGCGCTTATGCCGCAGATAATCGCGACAACCCCGGCAATCGCCCCCATCGAGACAAGGCAAACAAGCCATACACTGGAGGACTTCGCTGGAGGTCGTGCCGGGAGCGGTCTGGACGGCGTGCTCGCCTTCCTGCCGGACGGCGCGGCCACGGATCTGCCGTCCCTTTTCTTGACTATGACTATCTTCTTCACCCTGTCTCCCTCACGATTTTTTGAACAGATATTTGTGCCTGTACTTAGCATCGCTCCGCAATTTTTTTCAGTCCACAAATGACTGATAACAAATCGCTTTTCGGCTGGCTCCGGCCCGCATACGCCGAAAGCATGCCAGAACCGGTCGGGAGCGCGAACATGGGGAGATGTAGAGGAATCGGGCTGGCGATGTCAATTCTGACTTCAGCCGCACTGGGCACGCCATCAAGACGCGGGTGAAGCGACCGAGGGGGATACTCCGGAATCGTGGCGAGCGGGGCCGTCTGCCAAACCTGCCAACCGGTGATTTTAAGGTACTGAAGATTTTGCAGGCCGGGTGGCTTGCATTCGCAGTGGGATCCCGCGAAAGCGGGGTACGAAACAACCGTAGCACAGGCGGGCACTGCCCGAGGAGAGCGAGGACCTTGAACGGCTCTCGCAGTACATCATGCGCAACCCCATTGCCGTCGAGAGCCGAGCCGCAGGCGAGCCCGGCTGCCCGCAGGGCAGCAACGGAGCGAAGCGGAGCGGCAACTGGCGCGAGCTCATCAAGAAGGTTTGGGTAGCGGACCCGCTCTTGCGCCCGAAGTGCCAGAAGGAGATGCGCATCGTGGCCTTGATCGACGACCGGGCGGTCTGGGGCTGCCTCGGCCCGCCCGGCGGATGCCTGCGCGCTCATCTTGACGCCTGCATCCCGGCACTGCTACCGTTTCCCCATTGAAGTGCTCATTCAGGCCGGTCTCAGCGAGCGGGTGCCCGTACCCTCTGAACAAGCGATTTCTTATCCGTCAGTGCGGCCTGCTGCTCGATCACGGCCAGCGCGGAGCCCAGACCCGCAGCGGACGCCAGCGTGCGCAGGCGCAGGGACGCTGCCGATGCGGGAGTGGCGTCACGACTGTCCGCGGGTATAGTTCCGGGCTCTGACACGTAGAGGACCCCATGGTTGACGATGCATTCTTGCGAGAACACGATGCCCCGATTCCGCCGCACATCAAGGGGCTGATTTTCGACGGCGACGGTACGCTGGTGGACAGGATGCCGCTGCATTTCCTGGCGTGGGCGCGGGTGACGCAAACGCACGGGTTGGAGTTCTCCGAGCGGCGCTTCTACGAATTTGCCGGCATGCCGACGCTGAAGATCGTGGAGGTCCTGGCGGCGGAGCAGGGCGTGACCGTGAATCCGGGAGAAATCGCGCACGAAAAGGAGCGGATTTACCTGGAATCCATTCCCGGCGTGCAGCGTGTGAAGCGGGTCGTGGATATCGCCCTGCGCGAGCGGGGGCAGCGGCGGATGGCCGTGGCCAGCGGCGGTTGGCGGCACGTCGTGCTGCAGAGCCTGCAGATCATCCACATGGAGTCGGCGTTCGACGCGGTCGTGGGGGCGGACGAGGTGGAGCATGGCAAGCCGGCGCCGGACCTGTTCCTGAAGGCGGCGGAGTTGCTCGGTGTGCAGCCTGCGGAGTGCGTGGTGTACGAGGATGCCGAACTCGGTTTCCAGGCGGCCCGCGCCGCCGGCATGGCCTGCGTGGATGTGCGGCCGTGGTATAGCAGCTGAGGCGTCCCCTCTGTAACGAAGGGAGGAGGCGTAGACGCCGCGTCTATCCCCTGTGACTGAGTGCGGTGCGCTAGGATTCTGGACCGCATTGTAGGAGAATAAGGGACAATGAAGTAGGTGTACCTATCCATAATATCTTGCCTACTACTGCAGGCATTACGGCCATTATAACCTCTTATCGCCGTGAAGAAACGTCTCGTCGTTATCCTCGTACGGGCGGCCTTGTTGTTCATAAATCTGGTCGGCACATTCGTTGGCCGTGGAGGGACGGCGCAGGATCCTCGAGGGCAATTGGCTTCGGAATCAACGTTGCCACGTTAGGCCTGCAGGCGTACCTGCGCGAACACCCCGCCATCCAGTCGATCTACGTCTTCAAGCAACGCCTGTGCCGATTTCTGCTGAAGAAGGCATGCACCGCACGGCAATGCCGGCGGCTGATCCCGCTGCTGTTGCGGCAGATCGCGGATCTCAAACAGGTCGGCGTCGATGCCCTCCAACAACTCGGCAGGACGCTCGGCGTCTGGCAGGAGAAGTTGGCACGCATGTGGCGCTTCACCAAGAATAATGGCATCACCGAGGGCTTCCACAATAAAATGAAAATGATCTCCAGAAGAGCTTTCATTGTCCGAAACTTTGAAAACTACAGGCTCCGGGTCGAATGGCGCTTACTTAAGCCTGCGGCTCGCGGGACGCTCGCCCTCCATCGGCCCAGAATGT
>JAQCIA010000258.1 GCA_027620105.1 Verrucomicrobiota bacterium
CCCAATTCGTGCCGGCGCGCCGCGGCATCGCCTGCCGGCGGCACCTCGGCAGTCGCGATGAACTCATGCGCCACCGCGACGCGTACCGCGGAAATCCCGTTGCGCTCCAGGTTGCGGGCCGTGGCGTGAGAGTCGGCGATCCAGCGCGTCGTATGCCGCCGCAAGTGCGCGAGGTTGCTCGGCCCATAGGCGTCGATGGCGGATTGCAGTTCGTGCACATGGCAGACCACGGGGCAGCCGAGCCGCGCGAGATCGGACACCATGCCGCCGGTCGCAATGGTATTCGCATAGATCACATCAATGCCGCGTCCGGCAAACATCTCCTCGGACGGACTCAAGCAAGAGCGCCCCCCCAACCGGCGCAAGCCCAACCGGCGCGCCGCACGTCGCAAGGGCCCGCGGTCGGAATAGAGCGTGTCGTACCCCGCGACCTGGCACAAAGCCTCGTACTCGCGCTGCAACGCCCCCCCGCTGCGCCGCAACAGCAGCGCAAAGGTCACGTCCGGCTGTCCATGCAACCAGCGCAAGAGGTGCCGCAAGCCAATCGGCGCCCCGGTGCGGCTGGCGTCATTGCCGAGAAATAGGATTTTCATGGGACGGGGCGGATGGGGAGACGGATTTTGAACAGGAGGAAGCAGAGTTAGCAGAGGAGAATGTGCATCCGGCCGGATGCACTCAGAATGAGCAGTCCTCCGTGTCGGCACCGGGCAGTATCAATCGACGCACTCCGCGCATCAGTGTCAGTTCGTCGGATCCTCTCTGCTCTGCGGCCTCTGCGACCTCCTGTTCAGAATCCGTTTTCATTCCCTTCGTTACCTGTTCAAAACGCTTTCTACGAACGCGGCGAAGCGCCGCGAGGCGTGGCCGTCGCGGGGGCCGGCAAAGTCATCCAGGAATCGCTGCTGTCCCGCACGCATCTCCGCGGCCTCAGTCGCGTTCAAGGCCACAGCGCCGCGCAAGGATTCCTGTAACTGCCCCACGTTAAATCCAGGCAAGGCCGCCCCGTAGTCCACAAAGGGCATCACCGGCTTGGACTCAGCGAAATGCGCGTGCACCACGACGCGCCCGCCCATCATCGCATCCATACCCGCCGTCGAGTCTTCCGCGATCACCACGCCGGCGCGTTGCAGAAGATTCACCACCGTATCCTCGGCGATGGACACGCGTCCGGCCAGCGCCGCAGGAATGTGCTGCGCATACCGCGCCGCGTAGTCAAAGTTATGCGGCTTGATCACCAACTGCGCCCGCGGTTCGCCCGCCAGGGCCTCGATCAGTGCGTCGAAGATCTGCAGGCCTTCATCGGGGCGGCGCGACGGCGGATAGCATTTCGACGGACGATGTGGCCGCGTGACCCAAAGCCAGACAAAGGGATCACCGGCGGGCAGTGCGGCCCAGTCATCATAGTAGGGATTTCCGACCACGTCGATTCGTTCCGGCTGCCACGCTGAATCGCGCCGGTAACGTTCGGCGCGCTGTGCTCCCCACACCGCGATATGTGTGGCGTAGCTGTCATCCAGGTAATGACGCTCGCAGTCCAACCCGTGCTGGAGCATGACGACCGGAATGCCCGCTTTTCGCGCGGTGAGGACATAGTCGATGAAGGGCGGATGATTGTCCGCCGGCACCAGCAGGGCATCCGGTCGGAGGCGCGCGAGTACCGTCGCCGCCTGCCGCACGTGGCCCACCTGCTCCCCCGCCTGCCGTCGCAGCAGCGTGCGATCAGCATCCATGAGTTCGATGCCCTGGGCGGAAAGTCCCACAAGCATCGCGTCGGCTAGCTGGTTCGCAAACATCTGTTCGTCCGCGGCCATGCTGGAATTTGAGTCCGGTTGTGCGAACCGCCAGGGTATTGCTCCCGGCCACGCGGCGGCGTGCGCTGCCGGGACCACCACGTCAAACGACGCGCCCTCGCGCAGAAGCGTTTCAAGTATCCGCGCATGGCGTGAATACGGGAACGGGGCGTAAAGGCTACGGCGTTGGCCAAGTGTCCGCCGGGCGGCGAGACGCGCCTGCAACGCCGTCCGTCGGATTGACTCGGATATGGCCACCCGCTCCGCCACGGCTTCAGCGGCGGCGGGCCCGGCCGCGTCCTCGAACTCCACTTCGCCTGGGTCGCGTTGACGTCGGATCGTGTGCCCCACCTTGTCCCAAAGAAACCAGCGTGTCAGCAGGGCATAATCGAGCCCCTCGCGCACAGGATCGAAGCCGGTCTCAGCGGGCCAGCCGCAGATCGCCAGCCACGCCTGGCGATCCCGGTCAACCGCCGCCATTCCAGACCAATTGCGTGCGCTCATAGCAGAACCAAACGAAACCAACCCTCCGCTCTGCGACCTCCCGCTCGAAACGGGACACGTCTGCGGTCTTCTGTTCAAATCCCCGCCCGAATCCGAATCTTAAACAGAAGATCGCAAAGGCAGCAGAGATCGGACAAACCCGGCACCCATCCGCTCTGCGACCTCCCGCTCGAAGCGGGACAAGTCTGCTGTCTTCTGTTCAAAGCCCCTCATCCTTCCGTTCCAACCACGGGACAGGGTAATCGAGGCCGCGCATGGCGTCGCCGCAGATGCGCTCGAAAACTTCGCGTTGCGCGTCGGTCCAATGCTGCCAGCGCGCATGCCGCTGGCGCAGATCGGCGGCGGCTGCGCGGTCTTCGTGAGCGAACGCCGTCGGATGAAACTGCTGGCTGGCGAGTTCGTCCACGCACCCTTGGTGAAACGGCAAACCGAGTCCGGCAAGCGCGGTCGTCATGGCGCCGTGCGCACCCTCCGGCGTCAACAGCGTCTCATGTCGGATCAGCGCAAAGCCCTGACGCCCGGCGCCCCAAGCCGCCATGTCCCGGCTCTGGCACCAAATCCGGCAGTGCTCCTCGAAGGGCGTATCCTTGAAGTTCGGATGCGTCATGCGCGACGACACCACTTCGATTCCGTTGCGCACAATGTAGATAATCCGCCCGCCGGGAAAGGTGCGCTGAAAATATTCCGCGCGGGGGGGCAAGAGGTCCGTGCTGGCCATCAGGGCGCGGGGGCGATTCTTGCCGCGACGCGGCTTCGGCCACAGCAGATTCAGCAGCAGCAGCCGGAACTGACGGTCATAGGCGGGCGGCGCGACGTGCATCGTCGCGCGACGGCTCGGGTAGGTGCAGTTGTGCCGCGCGGTTTCCAGGACGTCGTACATGATGTTGTTTTCAGTACCCGTGCTGTGCAGGTCCGGGTGCACGCCCAGGCTGTGGCGCAAGGCCGTGGTGCCCGACCGCCCCACCCCGCTGGCGAGCACCAGTGGCAGCCCCTCGTACGGGTGGGCCACGATCTTGACGTGGCGGCGAACCAGCGTTGCCAGGTTCTTGTTCACGTCAGCAGAATGCCTGTGGGAACTGCCCAGAGCCGCGGGCCCAGCGGTCTGATCTCGCTCCCCTGATACGCGACGATTCCGGCCCGGCAGTTTGGCGCTGCCTGAACGAAAGTGGCGAGCCCACGCAGATCGCGCGCATCGACGCTGGCCCCCGCCTTGGCTTCGATGGCCAGCACGGCGCCAGGCGTTTCGACCACGAAATCGACTTCGTATCCATTCGGCGAGCGATAGTGCAACAACCGGGCCTCAGGCAAATGATCGCCCAGGATCGAGGCCAAGTTCTGAAGCAGATAGGTTTCAAAGAGTTGCCCACGCAACGGGTTTGCCGACAGGTCGCTGTCACGATCGAGTCCTGAAAGGAAGGCCATCAAGCCGCTATCAACCAGATACCACTTCGGCGCCTTTACGAGCCGCTTGATACGATTTGAGAAATACGGCGGCAGGCGTCGCCCAAGG
>JAQCIA010000259.1 GCA_027620105.1 Verrucomicrobiota bacterium
TCACAGGAGGAGGCGCGCATGGCGAGAGTGCTATTGGTCGATGACGATGAAGCCAGCATCCTCGAGTTGGGCAACCTGCTCCGTGCGGACGGGCATGTCGTACATGCCGCGCATGACGCCGTTGGTGCACTATCGGCCTTCGGCGCACATCACCCCGAAATCGTCCTGGTCAACCTGACGCTCGCAGGCACGCCTAGCCATAAATTGGCAGAAAAGTTCCGAATGCTTGATCCACGCCTGCCATTGATCATCATCACGGGCTCGCGCGACGTGGACACCGTCCGTCCTGCCGTGCGGTTGGCAGCCTTCGATTTGTTGTTCAAGCCCATCAGCCACGCGGAACTGTCACACGCCGTCACGGAAGCCCTCCTGCATCGCAACGTCACCGCGCGACAGCACCGGCGCGAACCGAATGATGCAAGTTACGAGAAGCAGCTCGAATCCCTGGCCGACGAACGCGCGCATGCGCTGCATCAATCCAACGCCCAACTCGTGGGGACCGTGGAAGGCGTGGCCCGCGCGCTCGCAACACTCGTCGAGGAGCGCGAGGAGAGTCCAAAAGGCAGCCATCAAGAGCGGGTCGCCACGCTCGCACGGGCGCTGGCCAAGGAAGTTCGCATCCCCATCGAGAACATCATGGGCGTCTATCTCGCCGCCATGATGCATGATATCGGCATCCTGCGCATTCCGCTGGACGTGCTGCACAAATCGGCACCGCTTGATGCGGCGGAATTGGCCATGCTGCAGTTGCATCCGCAATCCGCGCACGACCTGCTCAAGCCCATTCCCTTCGCCTGGCCGGTGGCGGAAATCGTCCTGCAACACCATGAGCGCTACGACGGTTCGGGTTATCCACAGGGCTTGCGTGGGCAAGAGATACTTGTCGAAGCCGCAATCGTGGGCCTCGCGGATGAAGTGGACGCCATGCTCTCACCACGGCCCTATCGCGCCTGCCTGTCGACAAAGGACATCCTGGCGGAGATGCCGCAATACCGGAACCGTCTCTTCTCGTCTGCGCTGGTCGACGCCTTCACTGGCCTGGTCTCGAGCGGTCGCTACATCTTGGATGAATGAGCGATGCGCCGCAGGCGAGCCACGAACATGGCGTCGCCATCCGCATCCCACGGCCAAAGCTGCAAGATGCCTGCCGTCGGTTGACCCGTGAGAGGATGCGCGAACGGTTCGGCGCGAAACTCGGCATGCGCGGCGAGAAATTGTGCCACGACCGCGCCATTCTCGGCGTGGAACAGCGAGCAGGTGGCATAGCAGAGCAGCCCGCCGGGCCGCACGGCGCGCGCGGACTGCGCCAGCAACGCCTGCTGGCGGGCCACGTGGTGCGCAACATCGTCCGGCTGCAGTTGCCAGCGCGCCCAGGGGCTACGCCGCCAGGTGCCCGAACCGCTGCAAGGGGCATCCACGAGCACACCGTCAAAGTTCGCCTCCGGTGCGGCCCCGTCGGCCGACGCCTCAGCCGTGGATACATTTCCCAGGCCCGCGCGCTGCGCGCGGCGCGCCAGTTCCTCCAGCGCGTCTGCGCGCACATCCGTGGCGCACACATGCCCATCCGCGCCCACGGCAAAAGCCAGCGCCAGCGTTTTCCCACCAGCTCCGGCGCAGACATCCCACCAACGCTCGCCCATCCGCGCGCCACAGACAGCCGCGACCGCCTGCGACGAAACATCCTGCACCTCCACCCGTCCCGCGCGATAGGCCGCCACCGCTTGCAGGTTCACGCGCGCGGATGTGAGTCGCAACGCGGTCGTCAGGTGTGGGTGCGCAATTGGCCCCAGACCCGCCGCGCCCAGATCCGCCAAGGCGCCCGCAACATCGCCCCACTGCACACGCAACCACAGCGGCGGGCGATGTTGCAACCAGGTGATCAGCTCGGATAACGGACGCGGACTCTCCATTCCCCGCACCGCCCAGGCGGGAATCAGTCCTGCCAGTGGAAAGTCCTCGACGGCCCCGCCAAACACCTTGGCCGCACGGGCGGCGGCATCTGGCATCGCGCGCCAGTGGGTGAGGTTCAGATCCGGGCGCCCGCTCTGGCTCACCCAATAGGCTTCGATGGCTGCGCGGCTCGGCGCGGTTTCGCCCTCCAGCAACGCGACCGCCAGCAGCACGCATGCCCACGCGGGAGACAGTGGATCAACAACGTCGGGCACGTGCGGCCCCACCCACCCCCACCAACGCAGCAACCCGTGCACACTATCGCCGATCAGCCGCCGATCGCGCCCGCCAAACTCGTGGTGCTGCTTCAAGAATGCGCCCAGCACCCGATCCGCCGGATGCCGTTGCGCCAAGACGGCCGGGGCCACGACATCCCACGCCTGTGCAATCGCCCGCGTCTGGCTGGAGGCAATCCGGCTCATCGCGCTCGCCGTGCGTCAGATAATTCCTGGGCGCGCAGACACGGTTCCGCAGCCTTGAAGGCGTGCGCCTGGGTCATCGCCTGCTCCGTGCGATGCAGACAGTCGAGGATCAAATCACCGAAAAATCTGTAGCCGACCTTCCCGGAAAGCTCCATGTGCTCCGTACCCTCCTGCGTCACCAGATACAGGTGATTGCCGGTCATATCTCGTCCGACATCCACATACTTGCGCAGCTCGATATAGCCTTCGGTTCCCAGGATCAGGGTGCGTCCGTCGCCCCAGGTCCCGAGCCCTTTCGGTGTGAACCAGTCGACCCGGAAGTAGAACGACGTCCCGTTGTTGCCCTTCAGCGTGGCCTCTCCAAAATCTTCGAGCGCGGGATGGTCCGGGTTATTGAAATTCTCCGCGCGGGCGTGCTCCACCACGGCATCCGTCGCCCCGGTGTAGTGCAAGAACTGCTCGCACTGGTGGCTGCCGAGGTCACACAGGATGCCCCCGTACTTTTCTTTCTCGAAGAACCAGGCCGGTCGCGACGGCGCATTGAGCGCGTGAGGGCCCAGTCCGATCACTTGCAGCACACGGCCAATCGCGCCCTGGCGCACCAGTTCACCGGCATGCATGGCACTCTCCACGTGCAACCGTTCGCTGTAGTAGACCATGTATTTGCGCTTCGTGTCGGTCGCGACCCGGCGCGCCGTGTCCAATTGGGCCATCGTGGTGAAGGGACACTTATCCGTAAAGTAGTCCTTCCCCGCCTGCATCACGCGGCAGCCCAGCGGCCCGCGCTCGGACGGCACCGCGGCGGCTGCCACGATTTTTACGTCCGCATCATCCAGGATTTCGTCCAGGCTGCGCGCAGCCTTCGCCTGCGGATAACGCTGGCGGAGCGCTTCCACCTTCTGCGCATCCGGGTCATACACCCATTTGAGCGTGGCCCCCGCCTCGACGAGTCCGTTGCATTGACCATGAATATGTCCATGGTCCAGCGCGACGGCCGCAAAGACAAACTCGCCCGCCTGCACCACCGCGGCCGGCTTGCCCGTTGGCGCGTAATTCATGCCGTCGTTGCGCCCCCTTGTCGCCGTCATCGTCATACTCCGTTTGCAGCCTTGCGCCGTGCTGCCTCATCCTTGAGCGCTTCCAGCGTCCTGGCAAAAACCTCGCCCGACAAAGGGAGTTGAATCGTCTCGCCGCGGACGGATGAAAGCACCATGGCGTTCGCGAGTTCCACGGAAGGCACTCCGTCACATCCCGGGGCAATGACCGCCGCGTCACCGCGGATGGCCTCCACAAAATTCTGCAGAATCCCCGCGTGCTGGGCACCGGTCCCATCAAACGTCAGCGTCTCACGCGTATGCGGCGGCAAGTCGAACCCACCTACAGCGTTGCGACTGTGCGCTGCGGCGGAGACACGGTTCCGCACCCA
>JAQCIA010000260.1 GCA_027620105.1 Verrucomicrobiota bacterium
TCGGACGCGCCTGCAGCGGGGTGGAAATCCGATTTAATCTTGCGGAAAAATCCAAATGCAGCGTCACGCTCTGCCTGGAAGGAGGCGAAGATGTTCTCGCCGAAGTGTATCAGGGGTCTTTTTTCTATAAGCATGTTATGATCGGGAACGAACCGGTAACTATTCCCATAGAGTATACCGGCGGATTCGGAACATTCGACGAATTCAAAAGACGCGCGCAAACAAGCGGTGTCGCGTATGATTCACACCTGATACGCGTGATGCTTCCCAACTGGCCGGTATCTCGACTTGTCAACATTGAAGGCGACATCACCCCGCCCAGATCGGAGCAGGTGCCCGATCGCCGTATACTTTTCTACGGCTCATCCATCACTCACGGCTTATTATGTCAACGCCCGCACGGAACCTATGCCGCGCTGCTTGCCGATATGCTTGGAATGGATGCGCTTAATCTGGGCATACCAGGCGGCTGTTTCATCGAGCCCGAAATGACCGATTATATTGCTGGCCGCAGCGACTGGGACATACTTCTCTGCGAACTGGGGATAAATGTGATGGACTCGATGGATGAGGCGGAATTCAGAAAACGGGTGGATTATTTGCTTGGCACCTTGGTTCACCTTCATCCTGACAAGCATTTGTTCTGCAACGACATCTTTCCCTCGTTTTTCGACCCCGATAACCATGGCAAGCTTGTGGTGTTCAGGCGGCACGTCAAAGAAAGTGCGGAGAAACTCAACCATCCCAATCTTCACTATGTTCCCGCGACCGAGATCATGAAAACCTTCGGCGGGCTGAGCGTTGATATGCTTCATCCCGGACCCGATGGCATGATAGAAATCGCCCGGAACTGGTACGAGAAGATTCGTCCGATCATCAATTCAACTCCTGGGACTTGAAACAACCCATGAGAAACATCATGCCAAAGAACGCTTTGAACCAAGGAGCATCCATGACCGAAGCAACGACGATGGAGCTGATCGCACCCGGCATCTGGCGCCTGCGCCTGGGCGAGCCCGAGCCGCACACGCCCGTGGGCCTGCGCGAGATCCCCCCTGCCCTGGACGCGCTCCGCGAACTTCCCGCGGCCGACTGCCCGTTCCGCGTGGAGGACATCGCCACGCAGGCCGCGCCGCGCGGCTTCCTGGTCGAGATCCCCATGGATCAGACTGAGGATGTCTACGGCCTGGGCTTGCAGCTCAAATCCGTGAAGCAGACCGGCAAGAAGAAGACGCTGCGTATGAACTCGGATCCCGTGGTGGACCTGGGCGACAGCCACGCCCCCGTGCCCTTCTACGTCTCCACGCGCGGCTACGGCGTGCTCGTGGACACCTTCCGTTACGCCGATTTCTACTTCGGCACGCACGTGCGGCTCGGGACCCCGGCGCCGGACGCGACGCCCGAAGGGCCGCTCGCCACGAGCACGGATGAACTCTACAAGCAACGCGCGCTCAGCCAGCGCCGCGCGGTCATCGAGGTGCCGGTGGCGCGCGGCGTGGACCTCTATTTCTTCGCCGGCCCCGCGCTCCTCGACGCCGTGCGGCGCTATGTCCTGTTCTCCGGCGCGGGTTGCCTGCCGCCGCTGTGGGGACTGGGCGTGTGGTATCGCGGATCGGGCCAGTTCACCCAGGACGAAGCGCTGGCCCTGGCACGCGGCCTGCGCCAGAGTCGCATGCCCTGCGATGTGTTCGGCCTGGAACCGGGCTGGCACGGACATGCGTACGCCTGCACTTTCGCCTGGCACTCGGAGCGTTTCCTGCGGCCGCAGGAGTTCCTGGATGCCATGCGCCAGGACGGCTTCCGGGTGAATCTCTGGGAGCACGCCTTCACGCACGCCGACTCGCCGCTGCGCCGGGAGATGGAGGCGCAGGCCGGCGACGTGGAGGTCTGGGGCGGCGCCGTGCCCGATTTCCTTTGCGCCTCGGCGCGCCGCGCCTTTGCCGACTACCACGAGCGGCAGCTCGTGGCGCGCGGGGTCGCGGGCTTCAAGCTCGACGAATGCGACAACTCGGACTTCATCGGGTCCCCTTGGTCGTTCCCCGAGTACAGCCGCTTCCCCTCGGGCCTGGACGGCGAGCAGATGCACTCCGTCTTCGGCCTGCAATATCAGCGCACGCTTTACGACGTGTTCCAGCGCCGCGACCAGCGGACCTACGGCCAGGTGCGCGCCAGCCACGCCCTCGCCGCGCCCTATCCCTTCGTGCTCTACAGCGACCTCTACGACCACCTGGACTTCATCCGCGGCGTGGTCAACTGCGGCTTCTCCGGCCTGCTCTGGTCGCCCGAGGTGCGCGACAGCCGCACGACGCAGGAACTCGAGCGCCGGCTGTGGGCCGTGGTCTTCAGCCCCCAGGCGCTGATCAATGCCTGGTATCTGCGCAACCCGCCGTGGAAGCAGATCGAGACCGAGAAGAACAACCGCGCGGAGTTCATGGACGGCTGGGGGCAGGTCGAGGCGCGTTGCCGCGAGATCCTGCGCACGCGCATGGCGCTCCTGCCCTACCTGTATGCGGCCTTCGCGCGCTACCGCCTTGAGGGGGTGCCGCCCTTCCGCGCGCTGGTCATGGACTGGCCGGACGATCCCGCCTGCCGCGACATTCACGACCAGTACATGATGGGCGACGACCTGCTGGTGGCGCCGCTCCTGGCCGGGAGCCGGGGCCGCAAGGTCGTGCTGCCGGCCGGCGCCTGGTACTGCTTCTGGACCCGCGCCCGGCTGGAGGGCGGACGAACCCTCGATATCCCGGAGAGCGAGGAGCGCATCCCGGTGTTTGTGCGCGAAGGCGCGCTCCTGCCCCTGGCCGAGCCAGTGGACTTCGTGACCCAAGAGACCTGCTTCCGGCTGAGCGTTCGCATCTACGCGCCACCCGGCGGCCCCTGCCGGCCCTGCACGCTCTACGAGGACGACGGTGAAACGTTCGCCTACGAGAAGGGCCAGGGCAACCGCCTGGAGCTGAGCTGGGATCCGCAAGCGGGGCCGCGCGCGGAACGTCGCGGCGACTGGCCCGGCCGGCGGTACGAGATCGTCGAGTGGTGCTGAATAGGAGCTGATACCGATGCGCGTGTTCCAGGATGCCGACCCCTACGAAGCCGCGGCCGCGAAGCAGCCATGGCCGAACCGCGGAGCGTGGCCGTGCCGTTGGATCGGCCTGCCGGCCCCTGTCTCCGTGCCCTTTGTCGCGGCGTATCGCCGCCGGTTCGAGGTGGCGGATGGCGCGACCATCCGGATCCATGTCACCGCCGACGAACGTTACGAGCTGTTCCTCGACGGCACCAGGATCGGCCGCGGAAGCGAGCGCGGTGATAGCCGCAACTGGTTCTACGAAACCCACCTCCTGGACCTGGCCGCCGGCCCCCACGCCCTGGTCGCCCGCGTCTGGGCGCTGGGCGGGCAGGCGCCCTTTGCCCAGATGTCCGTCTGCCACGGATTCCTCTGCTCCGCCGAGGGCGAGTTCGTCCAGCTGCTCGGGACCGGCGTCGCCGACTGGGAGGTGAAACGGCTGGAGGGCTATTCCTTTCATCCGCTGGGCCTGGCCTGGGGCACGGGCGCCAGACATGATATCGACGGCGCGAAATACCCCTGGGGCTGTGAGGCCGGGGAGGGAACAGGCTGGGAACGGGCCCGGCCGCTGCACGTTGGAGCCAACGGCGCCATAAAGAACGAATACAGCGCAACGCATCTGCTCAAGCCGTCCACGCTCCCGCCCATGCTGGAACAGGCCGTCCCCCCCGCCAAGGTGCGGCAGGTCGAGGCGTTCAAGGACGCCGAGACCCCCGTTCACGCCGGGAACCATCT
>JAQCIA010000261.1 GCA_027620105.1 Verrucomicrobiota bacterium
GGCGCGGCGGGAGCTGGGCTGGACGCCGACGTTTACGGATTTGCAGGCGATTCTGACGAGCGCCTGGAACTGGCATCAGGCACATCCCCATGGCTACGGCGCATGATCTGGCTTTTGTGCTGCATGACGCACTCCAGCGCAGACGGTGGACGCTGGCTGTGGCAGAATCCTGCACCGGTGGTTTGTTGGCCGGAAGTCTCTCGCAAGTGCCCGGGTGTTCTGGGTATTTTCGGGGTGGCGTGATTGCATACGCCAACGATGTAAAGGAACGCGTGTTGGGGGTGCCGCCGGCATTGCTGGACGGCAAGGGCGCGGTGAGCGCGGAAGTGGCAGTGTCCATGGCGCGTGGGGTTGTGCGGGCGCTGTCGGCCGATGTGGGTGTCGGAGTGACGGGCGTGGCGGGGCCAGGCGGGGGTACGGCGGAAAAGCCGGTGGGGCTGGTCTTTGTGGCGGTGACGCGCGGGGATGTCGCGGATGTGCGCGAGTTTCAGTTTGCGGGTGATCGGGCGACCGTGCGGCAGTCGGCCGTGCGTGAAGCCCTGGCGATGATAAAGCACTGCGTGGAGCTTTGGAACTGATCGGCCGGGGAAACCGGTAAAGGAGCGTGGTATGGCGAAGAAATCAGACGACAAGGACAGCGTGGTCAGCAAGGGCGGGGTGTCGAACATCGATTCCGTGATCGCCCAGATTCGCAAGGAGTTCGGCGATGGGGCCATCATGAAGATGGGGTCCGCCGAGCATCTGAAGGCAATTGCCGTGATTCCGACAGGGGCATACTCGTTGGACATGGCCCTGGGCGTGGGAGGCTTGCCACGTGGGCGGGTGGTGGAATTGTTTGGCCCGGAATCGTCCGGCAAAACCACGCTGACGTTGCACGTGATTGCCAATGCGCAGCGGGCAGGCGGGTTGGCCGCGTTTGTGGATGCCGAGCATGCCATGGATCCGACGTATGCAAAAAAGATCGGCGTCAATATGGACGAACTTCTGGTTTCGCAGCCGGCATCCGGCGAAGAAGCCTTGAGCATCACGGAGACGCTTGTGCGGAGCAATGCACTGGACGTGGTGGTGATTGATTCCGTGGCGGCACTCGCGCCACGCGCGGAACTGGAAGGCAACATGGGCGATGCCCATGTTGGCCTGCAGGCGCGGTTGATGTCGCAGGCCTTGCGAAAGCTCACGGCTGCGATTTCATCGTCGAAGACGTTGTGCATCTTTACCAACCAGATTCGCGAGAAGATTGGGGTCATGTTCGGCAATCCGGAAACGACGCCAGGTGGCCGGGCGCTCAAGTTCTACTCATCCGTGCGATTGGACATCCGCCGGATCGGCGCGATCAAGGATTCAGCGGGCAAGGTGCTCGGGAACCGGACGCGGGTGAAGGTGGTGAAAAACAAGGTGGCGCCGCCGTTCGTTGAAGCCGAGTTTGATATTTTGTATTCGCGGGGGATTTCATGGGAAGGCTCCGTGCTGGAAGCCGCCATCACGCATGAGGTGGTTCAGCGTCGCGGCTCCTGGCTGCAGTTCGATGGCGAACAGATTGGACAGGGGCAGGACGCGGCACGGGAAGCGTTGGAAAAGGATCCGGCGATGACACAAAAGCTGATCGACGGCATCAAGCAGAAGCTGTCGACGGCGCCGGCGGCCTGAGGATGGATGGCGCGAAGGCGTTGTTTGGTGGAGTGCATGGAATGACAGCGAGTGAGTTGCGGGACATGTACCTGAGCTTCTTTCAAAGCAAGGGGCACGCGGTGATTTCGGGGGCGTCGCTGATTCCGGAGAACGATCCGACCGTGCTGTTCACCACCGCCGGCATGCATCCGCTCGTGCCCTACCTCTTGGGCGAACCGCATCCGTCCGGGAAGCGGCTGTGCAACGTGCAGAAATGCATTCGCACGGGCGACATTGACGCAGTTGGCGATGCCTCTCACCTGACGTTCTTTGAAATGCTGGGGAACTGGTCCCTCGGGGACTATTTCAAGGAAGAGGCGATTGCCTGGTCGTTCGAATTCCTCACGTCACCGCAGTACCTTGGATTTCGTCCTGAGCAGCTACACGTGACGGTGTTTGAAGGGGATGCGGATGCGCCCCGGGATGATGAATCCGTGGCGATCTGGCGGAAGTTGGGAATTGGTGATTCGCGGATCTACACGTTGCCGAAAGAAGACAACTGGTGGGGGCCCGCGGGGAAGACCGGACCATGCGGGCCAGACACCGAGATGTTCATTGATACGCAGCCAAATGCTGGCGCAGGGCGACCCGGGCAGGGGGGGGGACGCTTCTTCGAGATCTGGAACGATGTCTTCATGCAGTATGAAAAGAAGGACGACGGACGCTACGTGCCGCTGCTTCAGGCCAATGTGGATACGGGGATGGGCGTGGAGCGCACGGTGACCATGTTGCAGGGGCGCACGTCGGTGTATGAGACGGAATTGTTTGCGCCGTTGCTAGCTGCGATCGGGGATGGGGCGTCGGTGCGGATGGACGCCAACGCGGAAGCGACAAAAGCGTACCGTGTTGTGGCAGATCACGTGCGCAGTTCGGTTTTCATTCTGGGTGATGAGCGGGGCGTTGCACCCGGCAACCTTGGGCAAGGGTATGTGCTGCGGCGGTTAATCCGCCGGGCCGTGCGCTACGCGCGGGCGATCGGATTGAAAGAGGGATTCTTCAAGCCGTTGGCCGAGGGTGTGATTGACGGGTACAAAGCCGTCTATCCGGAGCTCGGGGCACGCCGTGACCACATCCTTATGGAACTGGCCGCGGAAGAGGGGAAGTTCGAAAAGACCCTCGATCGGGGAACGGCGGAACTGGGGAAGGTGATCGAGAACCTCAAAGCGCACGGGCAGACAACGCTGTCCGGACGCGTCGCCTTCCGGTTGTACGATACGTGTGGCTTCCCGCTCGAGTTCACTGAGGAAATCTGCGGCGAGCAGGGATTGGCCGTGGATCGTGTGGCGTTTGATAAAGCCTTCGATCAACACCGGGATGTTTCGCGTCAAGGCATGGAGCAGGCGTTCAAGGGTGGGCTGGCGGACAACTCGGAAATGACGACGCGCCTGCATACCGCGACCCACCTTCTGCATAAGGCACTTCAGACGGTCCTGGGCGAGCACGTGAAACAGAAGGGTTCCAACATTACCGCCGAGCGGCTGCGTTTCGATTTTTCACACCCTGACAAGATGACACCGGAGCAGGTTGCGCAGGTGGAGGCGATGGTTAATCAAGCCATTCTCGACAAACTCCCCGTGAGCATGTCAGTGATGGCGGTGGAACAGGCCAAGGAGAACGGCGCGATGGCGTTGTTCAATGCGAAGTATGGGGAACAGGTGAAGGTGTATGCCATCGGCGGATACTCGCTTGAGGTTTGCGGTGGTCCCCACGTGCTGAATACGGCGGAACTGGGACGCTTCCGGATCGTGAAGGAAGAATCTTCCAGTGCGGGTGTTCGCCGAATCCGGGCTGTTCTGGAGTAGATCCAGGCCCGGCACCTCGGCCGCCATCCATTTCGCCAAAAGCAGATTCGGGAGTGCCTGGCTGGGGCATAATTCCGAATGTGGCACACAACCAGAAGGGAAACCGGGCTGGATTGCGCACGGCGAGACGCACTCAGAATTAACCCACTGGGGGTGCGACGGTGCGCAGTTTATTCACGCAAGCGAAGATGGCGGAGCGTGCAGACTTGCGTTGGCTCACTTTAGGCGCGAACAAACATGAAATAGACGGAGCCGAGCAGGCACAGGCCGGCACAGACTGGTACCACAATCGTATGATAGGGGATATAAATAGCTTGTTTTGT
>JAQCIA010000262.1 GCA_027620105.1 Verrucomicrobiota bacterium
GCTCACGCTCGAACCCTTCGGGTTCTCATCCCCTCCTCGCCCCGCCGGTGGATTGATGCGTGATAAGCGGGCAATTTCAGCTTGCGGCGGGGCGTCCACCAATTTGCGCCAGCGGCGCAAATTGGTGGAGCGGAGGGGATTCACTGTGTACTTTGTGTGTGCCGCCCGCGCCATTAGTTACACCATAATCCATTAATGGATAAATGGTTGCGCGTCAGCCTGGATCACACTTCCCTCCCTGTCGTTCCACAACGGCAGCCGCCGTGTGTCCGGCCCGTCCCGTCGGTAACCAATGGCATCGTAGCCTCGAAGGCGCCGACGCAACATGCGGTCGAGCATGGGAATCTTCACATCCGCGTAGTCGTAGATGACCACCGAGGTCTTCCCATCCCGTTCGCGGTGAAGGCGCCCAGCGTACTGCGCGAGCGTCCCTCGCCACGAGATCGGCATGGCAAGCAGAAGCGTGTCGAGTCTCGCGTCATCAAAACCCTCGCCGAGGTACTTCCCCGTGGCCAGTATGATCCGCGCGGAGCCGGGCGGGATTGCGGCAATCTGCTCAGCCGCCTGCTTGCGCTGCCGAGTGCCCATCCCTCCACGAAGGATGACCAGGTGTTCAACGCGACCGGCGAGTTGCTGAGCCAGCACCTCAACATGCTCACGGCGCTCCGTCAGGATCACGGGGGATCGCCCTTCGGCCACGGCCGACAGTGCATCCTGGATGATCTGCGCGTTGCGGGCCTCGTCACGAACGATTGCGGCGTAGAGGTCATGCACAGCCAATGCGTCAGCATTGGGAATCGTCAACGCGGTATGCCGGATGATGACCCGGTGCTCGAATGGGCGCTTCAAGGCCTCGTGACGCGAGTCGGCGCGGAAGCGTATCGGGCCGCATTGCATGATGATAATCGGATGGTGCCCATCCTTGCGCACAACCGTCGCCGATAATCCGGTGATAAACCGCGCCTTGCACCGGCGGGCAACCTGTTCAAAGGACGGCGCCGAAATGTGGTGGCACTCATCCACGATCAGATGACCATATTGGCCAACGAGATCGTTGACGACGCCCTTGCGGCACAAGCTCTGAATCATGGCGACGTCAATGCGACCATTCGCTTTCGACTTCCCGCTCCCGATGCGCCCGATTGCCGACTCGGCGAGGTTTAGAAATGTGGCCAGTCGAGAAACCCATTGATCCATCAGTTGTTTTCGGTGAACCAGGATGAGGGTATTGACGCCGCGCTGTGCCAGCAGGAAGATCGCCACGACCGTCTTGCCAAAGGCTGTGGTGGCCGCCAACACCCCGTTGTTATGACGCAGCAGTGCTTGGGCAGCAAGTTTCTGATCCGGTCGCAGCTTCCCCGCGAAGGTCACAGCCAAGGGCGTACCGTTCACACGCTCGTCCTTCAACTCTGCTTTGACACCCAGTTGCTTGAGCAGTTGCAGCAGATCGTCCAGACATCCGATCGGGAGCCCAATGTACTTGGGCGAGTTCTCTGCACAGCCCACCACACGCGGGGTTGCGTAGGTCGGCAGCCTCATCGCCTGGTTGCGATAGAACTCCGGATTCTGGAATGCAGCCAAGCGGATGATCCGGTTAACGAGGGCTGGTGACATCCCCGACTTTGCGACGTAGATCTCATTGGCAAGCGTCACCTGCACGGACGCCGGCAGGTTTCCCTCTAATGGCAGTTCCTTGGGCCGACGGGATGGTGGCGCCGTCCACGGATCATCATCGTCTTCATCAATGGCCACCATGCGCACGCCGATGATGCCACCGCGTGTTGCCGCCGCCTCTACTGCGGACTCCACTTGGGCCCGACCAATGCGCGGGAGAGAAGCCAGATAGCCCCATTGGTCCCGATACGGCTCCATGTTCGCGTCAACGAATAGCGTGTTCTTCTGGGCGACCGCTTTTCTCTGAAACGGCAAGGCGATGAGATTGCCAAAACCGCCCTTCGGCATTGTGTCCTGGTTTGGGAACATTCGATCATACGAGCCCAACCCAATCTCGGGGCGGCGCTCCATGGCTTCAGTCAGCAGAGCGGCACCAAGGCGGCGAACGAGCCCGGCGGGCATGGCTTCCGTCAGAAAGATCCACGCATGAGCGCCTTTCCCCGACCGCGAGCGTTCAATGGCAACCGGAAGGTTACTGGATTCGCAGACTTCCCGGAAGGCGCCTACGTCTTCCGCCCAGGTCGATCTGTCGAAATCCAATGCGAGAAACCAACAGGTTTCGTCGGTAAGCAGAGGGTATATGCCCACGACAAAATCGCGTTTGTGAATCTGGGTATCCTGACCGAGGATGTGCGAGCGAATGACCGCGTCACTCAAAGGGAGCAACGCTCGATTGGGGCAGGCGCTGCATTTCATCGTCGGCTTCCCGCATATGCCGGCAACCCAATCGTTCCGGCAGGCTGGTTGGTAACCGCTTCTCCCTGTGCGTGTGCTCTCAAACCTGGTGGCATAGACATCATCCCGGCCCCGGAATAGAGATCGGAACAAGCGCACCTTCTCGGCCTGAGTGAAGTTGCTGATTCCCGCTGGGGTGGACGCATTGGGTGGCGCCGCGACGGCCCCAATCACGACTCCAGAACTTGCATCGGCGTCGCTATTGCTCTTCTCAAGATGCTCAATCAGGCGAACAAGAATGGCGCGTTCTCGGTCCAATGCCTCCAACCGCGCCCTGGCTTTTGCGGCTTTGGCTGCCGCACTCTCGAATGGTCCGTTCATTCAGGCACCTGCAGATAGGTGCCGCGTGGCGAATGCGCGAGACGTGAGAATTGTGAGGTTGCGATAGCCAGCGCAGGCGAGCAGGGCTTTGTCGCCGGTGACGATAACCCTGGCGCCAGCAGAAAGAGCGCATGCGATGAACTTGTCGTCGTCAGGATCGGAACAGACTGATTCCGGGAGCGGTGTGGCTTTGACGAGCGTTGCCGTAACTGCGACAAGCTGAAGCCACTCGGTGACTTCCACAGCCGAGTGCCGCTCCGAAAGCTCTGCCGCAGTATTTTGGTACTCCGCCATGATGACTGGGGACAGGACCAGTTCAACCCGACCATGACGCCATGCATCCAGGACCGCGTAAGGCGTGCCGCCGAAGAAGATACCGGAAATGAAGACGTTGGTATCGATCACGACCTTCATTGGCGCGCGCGAGTCCGGGCAATGGCGGCGGCGATATCGGAACGCCGGAGGCCAGCGCGACGGGCCTGGCCGCGGGCCTTGCGAATAAGGCGGTCAAAATCGACCATGGAGGGAGGATGGATGCGCTTGAGAATAACGCAGTCATTCTCCCCTACCACTACAAACTGAGCGCCCGCCTGAAGGCCCAGCCCGTCGCGGACGTTTTCCGGGATAACGACTTGCCCCTTCGATGACATGCGGGTTGTGGAAAGTGCAGCCATAACGCCCCCTTTGTTCTTACTGGTAAGACTATAGCACTAGAAGCGCGGGAAGGCAAGGCACGCACTTGAGCTCACTTGATCGTCAGCCCCCCCCACCGGCACGCCGGCCTCCCGCAGGGTGACTCCGCCATAGCGCCGCACCGCCCAGAGATACAGCGAACGTGCCCAATCCCTGCGACGGCCCGCAAACTCGCCCCACGGCAAGCGCCTCTTTTGCCTCGCAAGCCGGATTGGTGGTGCCGTGTGTTGCGTAGATGCCGTTTGCGGAGCGGCTGCTGCAGGGGTCTGGAGATTCGCGGTGGGTGCAGGAGGTGCGGGCATTCGTCACGACCGCCACCATCACTTCGGTGCGGCGGGGGGTGGGGCCAGTAACGAGGCCA
>JAQCIA010000263.1 GCA_027620105.1 Verrucomicrobiota bacterium
CGCGTTGGTCTACGAGCCGGAGACGTCAGTCGCGCTCGGGTTCGGCTTCCGCTGCGGGTTCCTCGGCCTGCTGCACATGGAAATCACGCAGGAGCGCCTGCAGCGCGAATTCAACATCGACATCATCAACACACACCCGTCCGTGATCTATAAGATTTTCCTGCGCGACGGCACCCAGATAGAAATCGACAACCCGCTGAAGTTTCCAGACATCACCCGGATCGAGCACATCGAAGAGCCCATGATCCGCGCCTACATCATCTGTCTCAACGAGCAGATTGGCGACATCCTCAAACTGGTCATGGATCGCCGTGGCGCGGTTGACCGCACCGAGACGCTGGACGTGCGGCGGGTCATGCTCAGCAGCGCCATGCCGCTGAACGAGATCCTCGTGGAATTTCACGACTCGCTGAAGAGCATCAGCCGCGGCTACGCTTCCATGGACTATGAACTTGCCGGCTATCAGACTAGCGACATCGTCAAACTGGACATCATGCTGAATGGCGAGCCGGTGGATGCCTTTTCCTGTCTGGTCCACCGCAGCAAGGCCGAGAGCCGCGGACGCCAGATGTGTCTGGCGTTGAAAGAAGTCATCCCGCCGCACATGTTTTCAATTCCCGTGCAGGCGTCGCTCAACAGCAACATAATTGCGCGCGAGACAATTCGCGCCTTCCGTAAAGATGTCACCGCCAAGCTGTACGGCGGGGACGTGACCCGCAAGCGGAAGCTGCTGGAGAAGCAGAAAGAGGGCAAGAAGCGCATGAAGCAATTCGGCAGTGTCAACGTGCCACAGAAAGCATTCGTGGCAGTCCTGAAGTCGAAGTAGGGTGGGGGCGGCACGGGGCAGGGGAGCGAGCGATGGTGTTTTGGCGTAAAAACCGGGTACGTGACCACGGGCGCGATGTTTTGCGGCATATACGGCATGTGCGCAGGATGCGCGAAGACGTCATGTCGGCCGCGGAATTGGCGGCGCTACGGAACCATGAGCGCACGCTGTCGCAGGCACTGGCGAGCGGAAATTCGTCAGACACGGATCACGCGACGAAGGCTGCGGAACAGTGGTTTGAGCGGCACGCGCCACGGCGCTCGCATCCCGCGTTGCGGGAGAACCTGGAGATTCTGGCCGTGGCGATCGGTGTGGCCATGGCCTGCAGGACGTACTTTATTCAGCCCTTCAAGATTCCAACCGGCTCTATGCAGCCCACGCTTTATGGGATCGTCTATACGCCGAGCGAGCGTGCGACGCTGATGGATCGGTTGCCGTTGAAATTTGCAAAATGGCTGATCACCGGGGCCTGGTATGAAAGTATTGAAACCGGCATTTCGGGTAAGGTGTCGGGGTTTCGGACATTCACGGCAAGTGATGGCGGTCAAAAGGTCGAGCTGCGCATTCATGGCGGAACCAGTGAGCAGCGGCACCACCTCCCGGTGGCAGCATTGCCGCGACTGGAGGCCGAGGGCATCATCGCAAGCTGGTCGCCGGAAACCGGCACGCAACCGTCCGGGATCCCTCTGGCAATCCTTGAATCGAACGAACCGCGTTGGTACGTGGCCGACACACAGAAATGGCTGCCACGCGGGACTGTCCTGTGGCGCGGAGCCCGTGTGGCTGGCGATCACGTATTCGTGGATCGCGTGCGCTGGAATTTTTTCCCACCGCAGCGTGGGCAGATTATCGTGTTCAATACGGAGGCGATTCCCACATTACCCCCCAAGACGCATTACATCAAACGGCTCGTTGGGCTTCCTGGTGAGACGGTAACCATTGAACCGCCGAATTTGCTGATCAATGGTGAGCACCAGCTGGTGCCAGCGGGGATTGCCAGGATCGCGGAGCGCAGCCCCGGGTACGATGGATATAAGCTGGTGGACGCGCGAACCGTCAACCCTAGCGATTGGGCACTGCGATCCCCGGGCGACGCCATGGCACTCGAGGCCGGCGAGTACTTTACGCTGGGGGACAACACGGGGAACAGCCGCGACGGCCGTTACTGGGGCGCGGTGCCGCAGCAGAATCTCGTTGGCCCGGCAGCCATGGTATATTGGCCGCTTTCCCGCCGTTGGGGGATACCCAAGTAGGCTCAGGAAAATAGCAAACGAAGGTGGTTTGGCATGCTTGACGAAGCCACAATCGAGACCTTTCAAGGCAGTTTTCGCCGCTGCCAGACCGCCTCAGGGTTCTTTGCACTCTTCTACGACAAATTCCTGGCGACAAGCCCCGAAGTCGCGGCGCACTTTCGCAACACGGATCTACGCAAGCAGAGCATGGTGATTCAGGCATCGTTTCAAATGATGCTGTTGGCCGCCATGAAGAACGGAGCCGCAACAACCTACCTTCACAACATTGCCGAGCGTCATTCGCGCCAGCAGTTGAACATTCGTCCGGCCTTATATGATTTGTGGCTGCAGAGCCTGCTCGCAACCGTGGCGGAAACGGATGTGGAGTTCGATCAACGAGTGGAAGATGCCTGGATGGCGGTGCTGGAGCCCGGAATTGCCTACATGAAGAGCCGTTACGAGTCACCAGCTGGCTGAATGCATTGATTCGACTGTAGGCTGGACGTTGCCACAAAGCACGTCGCATAATATATCTTATGTCTACCAAAGGGCGGCAAAATGCCTGCGAAGCCGTGGAGATTGGTAATTTTGGCGGAAACGGCAGCCCTCCTGAGAATCTGGTCTCGTTTGTCTGGCGTTTACCTCAACGGACCTCGTAACGGATCTTGTTCGTGGTGCCGCCACGCTCAACCTCGAGCACGAATGCATTTGCGTCATCACGGACGAACTGTCCAAGGAAGAACTCCGCGCGCTGGCGATTGGTCATGTCCACGTTGTTCACGCGTCGGACGATGTCGCCTTCGTTGAGTCCGACGGCGTCAAAAAAGTCCCGTTCGCCCTCAACGCCAAGCCTGTAGCCAGTGATGTGGTGGTCCGGTGTGTAGACCGGCTTGAGTGAGTCAAACAGCAAGACCAGTCGCTCGGGCTGATCGCGCAGATCCTGATAATAGCGGAGGAGGGTGTTCCGATCAAACAACCAGCGTGACTCCCCCACCCGTTTCGCACCGAACTTGCCTCCCTGGGGCCGTTCGTCCTCATCAGGGACCGAGCCTGACTGGTTGGCATCGGGCCCCATAAAGGTGAGCATCAGCGTTGCTTCGACACCCGCAGCGTCGCGCAACAGCACACGGTCGCGCAGAATCTGCACCACCGAGACATCACCTATACGATCTCGCTCGCTGACCAGCAATTGGGTGGCCTGTGTGAGATCGTCCAGAATCGCCAGGCGACTGCTGCTACCCAATGCTGTAAACTCAAAAAATGTGCCGGCCAGTCGAAATCGCTGGCTGAGCGGATTGTCATCGCTGACCGCTAGCCCGGACCGCCCGCGCATGCGCGACCAGTCGAGCGCCGAAAAGCTGCCACGTTCCGGCGCGGGGGTGTCGCGTCGGTTGGTGTCCATTGTCACAGGCAATGGAACCGCGGCGAGCACGCGGTGCGTCCGGTAGGCCAGCATGCCAGCCATCAGGACTGCGCAAACCAGCATCGCCCAGGCAACGCGTGCCGACCACATTCTAAAAAAAGCGGCGGGGGACATAAGCCGGATTCTGTTTCCCGCAGGTGGGATCAGTCATTCATCTAATGCGATCAACCCGAAACCATTACGACCTGGCCCGAAAGCCTTGCCGCGTGAGGCGGGCCGCCTCCGGTTTCCTATTTGATCTTGCTCCGGATGGGGTTTACCATGCGGCCAAACCTCGCGGCTTCG
>JAQCIA010000264.1 GCA_027620105.1 Verrucomicrobiota bacterium
CCCGTATAGTGGCGGGGCTTTTTTATTTCAATTAGCGAGGAGGGTGCGACGTGGGCGATGGCAAACATGCAGGCGGTCGGGAGTCCAGCGGGAAAACAGTGCGGCGCGCGATTTTGTTTGAGCTGGAACACGTCGGTGTTGCCGGTCGTCAGGAGAAATTTGATGCCCTGAAAGCGGCGCTGAAGGGGCTGCGCATCGAACTCAACGACACGAATTTCAGTCGCTACTGTCTACGGCGTTCTGCCAAGGAAGCCGTGCGGGTTCTGTTGACGGCGTTGGGCAAGGAAGCATCGATACGCGAAGTGCTGGAACGCTACCAGTCCGGCATCGCCAGTGCCTTCGCCAATGAGTCGCTGAAAGCAGACGCCTTGTTTGATGCGGTCGTCAAGGCGGCCCGCAAACACAACGCGCGCCTTGGTGTCTTGAGCTCCTTGGATTCGGCCACGACCGAAATCGTGTCCAAGCGGTTGGGGCTGCCGGCCCTCGGTGCGATCGTCTGCACCATATCCGCAAACGACCAGCGTGCTTACAGTGGCGACCATTGGGCGCATGTGGCGCGTCGCGTGGAAACGCCGGCTCGGCATTGCGTGACGATTTGCACGCAGTCGGATTCCTGTCGTGCGGCGCTGGCCGCGCGCATGCGGACCGTGGTCCGGACGGATCGCTTCACGCACTTCCAGGATTTTAGTGGTGCGGATGTGGTGGCCGATGTCGTGTCTGCGGCGGCCCTCGATGGATTGATCGCCGCAAGCGACGATGCCTGATCGCGTCGGCGTCGGGGAATCGTTACGGCGGAGAGACATGCCAGACGCTCCGGCCGATCGACCCCTTCCTGAAACCGCGCGGCTGCTCTCCATCATTGCACGACTGCGCGGACCGGGGGGGTGCCCCTGGGATCAGGCGCAGACGCTGGCTTCGCTGCGCCCCTACCTGATCGAAGAGTGCTACGAACTGCTCGATGCCGTGGATGACGGCGAACCCGCCGCGCATCGCGAAGAACTGGGCGATGTTTTGTTGCAGGTGGCCTTGCATGCCCAGATTCGGTCTGAATCGGGTGATTTCGATTTCGAGTCCGTGGCCCGGGTGCTTGCCGAAAAAATGATTCGTCGCCATCCCCATGTGTTTGGCGACGTGCGCGTGGCCGATGCTGGTGAAGTCGTTCGAAACTGGGACGCGATCAAGGCCAAAGAGAAGCCGGCGGGAGCTGACTCCATTGTCGATGGCATTCCACGCGAACTGCCCGCCTTGCAGCGCGCGCAACGGTTACAGGCGCGTGCGGCGCGCGAGGGATTTGACTGGCCCCATGTTTCCGGTGTCTGGGCGAAGGTGGAGGAGGAGATTGGCGAAACCCGGGACGCGATTGCCGCCGGTGATGCGGCGCGGGTCGAAGCGGAACTCGGAGATTTGCTATTCACCGTTGTCAACCTGTGCCGCTTTCAAAAGGTGAATGCGGAGCAGGCCTTGCGTGGTGCCAATCGCCGCTTCGCCCGCCGATTGCGCCAGATCGAAAAACTTCTGGCGCAGGACGGTAAGCGGATGGCTGATGTGACGCCCGACGAACTGAATCGCCATTGGGATGCGGCAAAGGCTGAAGAATGACCAACCCGTCTGCCTGCTGTGGTCAGTTCGCCGAGAGACGATTGAGAACCTGTGCACGTACAGATTTGGGCGGCGCGGGTGGCCGTGGCACGGACGGACTAGTCGCTGGCTGCCGATACCGCACGTGGGGTGCTGCCTGGGCGGCACGCAACTCCTTCTCCATTCGCGCGTGATCGTCGCGCAAAGCCACAATCTCAGGGATGCCTGCGTCACTGGCTGAGCATGTGAATCCCGTCCTGGTGCTCCGGATGGTGCTATCGGTCTGAATGGAACCTTCGGCTAACAGGTGGGGGATGGCAAAAAGGTTCAGCGGTCCGTAGGGGGTGTCGTCCACCAGTGTCACCATCCACT
Source organism: Verrucomicrobiota bacterium (assembly GCA_027620105.1). Classification (GTDB taxonomy): domain Bacteria; phylum Verrucomicrobiota; class Kiritimatiellia; order UBA8416; family JAIOPI01; genus JAIOPI01. The sequence goes on from JAQCIA010000264.1 coordinate 1,951, forward strand.
CCATCTGGAGCATGGACACATCCCGGGCGCGCTGCCAAGTTTTACGGTCGAGGGACAGTTCGTGATCGGGTCCCAACCGGCACTGGCAGGCCCAGTCGCGCGCCTCAAGGGAAGCAACGGGGCCGAGCACGGTGTCGTCATCCAGGCGTACGAACCAGGTGTCTGTCGCTGCGGTTGCCACCACGGTATGGGATTGCTGCGCGTGCTCGGCCTGAAGGCGGCAGATGGTTTGTGAGGAGGCCTCCAACTGTTCTCTGGCCTGGCGCAGATTCTGCACGAGTTCGTCTTCGCGTTGGCGCCGCGCATCCCGCTCAGCCGCAAGGTCTGCCCGCGCCAGTGCCAGGTCGCTGCGCAGTCGGTCATGCTGCTCACGCGCGGACTGAAGTTCAGCAGCGATCGTGGGGGTGGGGGGGGTGGTGGCGTGCTGCTGGGCCGCTCGCGTGGCCGCGAGCTCCTTCTTCATACGGTCGAGTTCCAGATGGGCGGCTTCGAGCAAGCGCGTGGTGTTGTGCGCGTCGTCCGTCAAGGTCTGCTCGCGAATGCGCAGCTTCTCCAGTTCGGCGGTGAGTTTCTGGTCGGCGTTGGCGAGCGGTTGCGCCGCTGTTTTCGCCTTGGGGTGTCGTCGCCCTCGCTCCTTCTGTGGCGGCGCATTCGGGCGGCCGGTGGTGGCGCGGGCGGAAGCATGTGAGGCGTTTGAATCGCCGCCCTGCACGGCTGGAACGGTCCCCTCGGGGGCATCCGCACTTGCGTTCAGCTTTTTCAGTTTCTTGTAAGTGATGGACATGAAATTCCGCCGCGCGCTTCGGAAATGACAGGGTACACTATGCGCGGGTGATGCGGCGCGGTCAAGAAATTCCACGAGTTTTGGCCGCAATTCAGGATTGCGGGTGTGCCGTTGTCGGGGCGCATGTGGCTGCTATACTGTGAACGCGATGCGCCTGGTGCGCGGGGATTGACGATGGGGCAACCACTTATTCACGAGACGCAGGGTCAGGGGCGCTGGTATCCCGCCGCGTGCGATGTGCTGGCCCGCGCGGTGGATGGCTATCTGACCGCTGCCGGTCCGCAGCGCGGTGACGGGCGTTTGGTGGGGCTCATCGCGCCGCACGCTGGCTACGCCTATTCCGGGAGCGTGGCAGGCTACGCCTATCGCGCGCTGCGTGATCAGGCAGGGGATGATCCGCCGCCGACGGTTGTGATCTTGGGATTCTGTCATCGTCAGGCATTCCCCGGAGTTGCGTTACTGGGTGGCGATGGGCTCTGTTCGCCACTGGGCACGGCAAGACTGGACCGTGCCGCGACGGACTGGCTGGTTGAAACGCATCCGATTTTCGCGTGGGATGCTGAACCGCATGCGGGCGAGCATTCGGCGGATAACCAAGTGCCGTTCGTCCAGCGGGCGCTCCCGGAGGCGGCGTTGGTGATCGGACTGTTTGGTGAACAGCGCGCGGACACGGTGGCGCAGGTGGCGGTCGCGCTGTGTGCGCTGGCGCGGCGAACGCGGGTGATTGTGATCGCCAGCACCGACCTCCTGCACGACCCCGATCATGAGCGCGTGAGGCGCGTGGACGGTGAGACCGTGCGGGATCTGGTGACCATGGATACGGCGGCATTGTGGCGGCGGTGGCGACCGGATTTTCAAGTCTGTTGCGGCATCGGTCCGGTGCAGGCACTGCTCACGTACGCCCGGGCGAAAGGCGTATCGGCGGGCACCCTGCTGTGCGCGCGCAACAGCGGCGACGAACTTCCGAAATCGCGCGACACATGGGTGGTGGGGTATGCGGCCATGGCCTTTTCCGTGGTGTGAGCCGG
>JAQCIA010000265.1 GCA_027620105.1 Verrucomicrobiota bacterium
TGCTGGCGCTGACCGTTGATGAAGCGCTGGATTTCTTCCGCAGCGTGCCGAAGATCGCGCGCAAGCTGCAGACACTGACCGAGGTCGGCTTGGGCTATCTGCAACTGGGGCAGTCCGCGACAACGCTTTCCGGGGGCGAGGCCCAGCGCATCAAACTATCGGCGGAACTGAGCCGACAGGCGACGGGGCGGACACTCTATCTGCTCGACGAACCGACGACAGGACTGCATTTTGCGGATGTGGAGAGGTTACTGGCGGTGCTAATGCGGTTACGTGATGCGGGGAATTCGATTGTGGTGATTGAGCACAACATGGACGTGATTCGCGCGGCGGACCATTTGATCGACCTTGGGCCGGAAGGCGGTGACGGTGGCGGCGCGGTGGTGGCCACGGGTACGCCTGAGGATGTGGCCCGGTGCACGGAATCCCATACGGGCCGCTGTTTGCGTGAGGTTTTGGCATTGTGAAAGCGCACAGCCGAATCATGCTGTCGTCGGTGCTGGTGCTTGGGATGCTGGCGGGGGTCGGACGCGTCCGGGCAGACGATGCGGAGGCACGTCTGGCGCATTGGCGCGCCGGCGCAGCTGCATTCGAGGACGGGTTGTACGAGGTGGCCGAGCGGGAGTTGCAGGCCTATCTCAAGCAGGCCGTGGGCGAATCCGCGGAGGTCGAAGAAGCGGTCGAGGCGGTCGGCATGCTGACGCGCGCGATGCTGGCCCAGCAGCGGGAGAAGGATGCGCTTGATTTTCTCGGTGGGCACCGCTGGTGGATGCGGCGGGCGGCGCCAGGCGCGATTCCATTCTGGCGGGCGCTGACGCGTTATGAGCTGACGGACATTCGCGGCGCGCTGGTGGAACTCAAGGACTTCAAAACCGATTTTACGGGGAGTGCCTACGCGCCCCGGGCGCTGCGGCTGTCCGCCTGGTGTGAGTTGCAACTCGGTAACACGAATGCGGCGCTGCAGGCGTTCGCAGATTTTGACAAAGCCTTTCATGGGACCACCGAGTGCGCGCAGAACCGTCTCGAGTGGGGGCAGGCGCTGATGGCGGTAGATCGCATGGCGGAAGCCGATGCGGTGCTGGCGGAGTTGGTGGAGGACGACGCGGATCAACGTGTGCTGACGCAGGCGCAGTTCTGGCGTAGTCGGATTTTGCTGGAGCAGGGGCAATGGACGGACGCTTCCGCCCTGTTGGACGAAATTCTCAAGCACGACATCGCGGATCCGGACTTGAAAGCGGAATGTGCCTTTGCCCTGGGGCGGGCGCGAATGGCTCTCGGAGATCTGGCGGGGGCATCTGAGGTGCTCAAAGAAGGGCTTTTTGCGGCGCAAAGCCGGGACCTGCGTCTGACCGGCAGTCGGCGGCTGGGCTTGCTGTATCTGGAACAGGGAAAACTTGAGGAGGGGGTGGGCCTGTTGCAGCAGTTTGTGAGCGGTGCGCCGCTGGATCCACGGGCTGAGGAATCGCAGCTTGCGATGGCGGATGCCTTGTTGCGGGGAGAGCGTTTGTCAGAGGCAAGCGACGCCTACCAGTTTTACCTGGAGGCGTTCACCAACCAGATGGGTGTGGCGAAAGCCTATCGGGGGCGTGGCTGGGCCCTGAAAGGTCTGGGACGGTTTGCGGAATCTGCGGCGGCGTTCGAGATGGCCTACGTGGCATCCACAAATACGGCGGAGCAGAGCGAGTGTCTGTACAAGGCGGGTGACGCCTACTTTGCCAATCAGCAGTATAAACTCGCCGCCGACGCATACGAGCGTCTGTTGGCTTTGGACTCGGATTCCGCCCAGGCGGCATACGCGTTGTATCAACTGGCCCAGTGTGCCGCCATGGATGCGCGGCCCGACATGGCCGAGGCGACCTACAGCAATCTGGCAGAGCAGTTTCCCGCGACTGGGCTGGCTGAGGAGGCCATGCTACGGATCGCCCAGCTGCATGAATCAATGGGTGAACTGCCGCAAGCCGCGGAATGTTACTCGGCGATCATACAGGCATTCACCAATGGCAGCTTCACGGCGGATGCGTTGCTCGGGCGCGGCTTGGCACGCTATCGCATGGAGAAGTACGGCGAGGCGCTCGAGGATTTTGTGGCGTTAACAACGCAGTACGCGAGCGCGCCGCAAGCGGAAGAAGCGCGCTTCCGCATGATCATGTGCACGTACTTGCTGGGGCGCGACGCGGAGGCACTGGAGGCGGGACGCATCTTTCTGGAGCGCTATCCACTTTCACCTTTCACGCCGCGGGTTCAGTATTGGATGGGGAAGCACGCCTTCAATGCGGGCCAGTACGCGGAAGCCGAAGCGCGCTTCATGCAGTTCTACACGGGTTATCCCGTGGATCGTGACGCCGAGAACGCGCTGTTGTGGGCAGGGCGGGCGGCAGCACGGGCGGAGGAGTATCTGCGGGCAAATGAAATTCTGACGACGTTGCTCAAGGACATTCCCCAGGGCACTCGTGTGGCTGAGGCGCGCTACGAGCAGGGGTGTGTGCTGGCGGCGTTGGCAAAGTTCCCGGAGGCGATTCTGGCGTTTCAGGAAGTGGTAAACCGCTACCCGACATCCGACCTTATTCCTGACACGTGGCTGCGCATCGGGGACTGCCAGTTCATGATGGGTATCGAGAGCAGTCCGCGCTATGAGCAGGCCATTGCCGCGTACCGAGCGGCGTCGACGCATCCCAATGCGAAGGTGGACCTGATCCTGCAAGCGGAGTATAAGATCGGGCGGTGCATGCAGAAGCTGCAACGTCCCGACGAGGCCATCGATCAGCACTATAAGAACGTGATGGTCCGATTTCTCGAAGAGCGGGAGCGTGGTAAGCCCCAGACGGATGCGGCGCGCATCTGGTTTGGCCGGGCGGCGCGTGACACTGCGGATATTCTGCAGGAGCGCAAGGAGTGGCGCAAGGTGGTGAGTGTGTTGGAGCGCGCGGTTGAAGCTGGCGTGCCCGATGAGACAGGCATCCGTGAGCGCATTCGCGATATCCGGACGCAACAGTGGTGGTTGTTTTACTAGTGTTTTCGGCGTGGTGCCGCGGCGTCAGGCGCGATGCGTGCGCCGGGCGACGATTCGGTTGAACGGAGAGGACGGGCGCAATGCTATTGGAATGGATGCACCTGGGCGGCCCCCTGATGTGGGTCATCGCCGGATTCGGTGTTTGGGCGCTGGGCGTATTCGTCGAGCGTTCTCTACATCTGCACCGGGCGCGAATCAAGGCGGACGATTTTCTGAAGGGCATTTTTAACATCGTCAAGCGCGGCAACATTGTGGAGGCCATCACCATTTGCGAAGAGACGCCGGGGCCGGTGGCGCACCTGGTCAAGACCGCGATTTTGCATCGCGAGGATAGCAAGGAAGCGATTGAGGCGGCGGTCTCCGAAGCCAGTCGGGGTGAAGTCTCACGCATGGAGCGCCGGTTGGTGGTTCTGGCGACGGCCTCGCAGGTGGCGCCGCTGATTGGATTGCTGGGGACGGTGCTGGGCATGATCCAGGCGTTGCTGCCGATGCAGGTGGAGGCCCCCTTGATTCATTCGGGTGATGTTCTGGGCGGGTTGCGGGTGGCCTTGCTGACGACGGCCGCAGGGCTGGCGGTGGCGATTCCGAGCTTTGTGGGGTTCAATCTGCTGACGATTAAGGTGGACCGCATCGTGCTGGAAATGGAGCGCTCGGCGTCCGCAGTGGTGGCATTTCTGAAGGGCGGATGGCGTGACGAGCGTCCCGCCGGAGGGTGATCGAATGCCGAGTCTTC
>JAQCIA010000266.1 GCA_027620105.1 Verrucomicrobiota bacterium
CCGGCGGTCCAGGGGTTGGCGCGGGCTGATCTTGGCACCCGGCGCCCAGCGTGATGCAATGATGGCGTCCGCATCGCCCATATGATCGACAAGGTCCTGAAACGCCGCGGGTGGCGTGGCGCCGTCCGCGTCCACAAAACCAATCAGTTCACCGCGCGCCTCCTTGAATCCCAGAATCAAGGCCCCCCCCTTGCCGACGCTGCGCGGTTCCACCAGGCACTTTAGCATGGCATGGTTGCCCACCATGGCCCGCACAATCTCTGCGGTGCGGTCCCGCGAGCCGTTCACGACAACGATAAACTCCACTTGGTTGCCATACCGCTGCGCAAAGAAGGGCAGATACGCCTCCAGCATGGGGCCGATACGACCCTCTTCATTGTAGGCGGGCACCACGATGGAAAGCTTCATGTCCGGGGGATTATGGGCCTATCCCTTCCGGGGACAAAGGGAAAATGCCCGCAATATCCTCATTTTTGCAAAAATCACACCATATATTGCGATTGCCGCGCAGCAGAACCCCATGATATAGAATCCGAACGCAAGGCGAAGATGGTGGTTTGGCGAGGAGTTCCGCGTGTATCTCAAAGCACTCGACATGGTCGGCTTCAAGAGTTTTGCCGACAAGACGCATCTTGATTTTGAACCGGGCATGACGGCCATCGTTGGCCCCAATGGCTGCGGCAAGAGCAATATCTCCGACTCCTTGAAATGGGTGCTCGGTGAGCAGAGCGCCAAAGCGTTGCGTGGCTCGAAGATGGAAGACGTCATCTTCAGCGGGACGGATTCACGCAAGCCCCTCGGCATGGCGGAAGTCAGCGTGACCTTCGCGGAGTGCGAAGGTGTGCTCAATGCGGAGTACAACGAAGTCACGATCACACGCCGCGTCTACCGCTCCGGCGAAAGCCAATACCTGATCAACAAGACGCCGTGCCGGCTGAAGGACATCCATCGCCTCTTCATGGACACCGGCGTCGGCACCTCGTCGTATTCGATGATGGAGCAGGGCCGCATCGATGCCATTTTGAGCGCCCGCCCGGAAGACCGTCGGGCCGTCTTCGAGGAAGCTAGCGGCATCACGAAATTCAAGTCGGACAAGAAGGAAGCGATTCGCAAACTCGAACAGACCGAGGCCAATCTGCTGCGCCTGTCGGATGTGATCCGTGAAGTGAAACGCCAGATTGGCTCGCTCCAGCGGCAGGCAGGCAAAGCGCGACGATACAAAGCGCTGCAGGAAGAACTGCGCAAGATCGACATCTTCGTCAGCCGTCAGCGGCTCGACACATCCGCGCGCGAGATCGCCGACATCGAAGCGCGCTTTGCCACGCTCACCGAGCAGCAGGAGGCGCTACAGCGCGAGATCAAGGAAATCGACAAGGCCGGCTCGGCACAGCGCGAAGCGCTGATGGCCACGGAACGCGAAATCGGTTCGGTGCTTGAAGCCGGTGTTCAGGCCCGCAGCCGCTTGGATCACACCCGCGAGTTGATCGCCATGAACCGCCAGCGGATCACCGAGTATCGCACGCTGAGTGAACGCGACACGGTTGAAATTGATCAAACGGGACGACAGCTGGACGAACAGCGGCGTGCCCTGAATACGCAGACAGAACACATCGCGCAGGCGCGGACAGAGCAATCCCAGGCGGAGAGCGAATGGCGCACGGCGGCGGCAAGCCTCGCTCAGCATCGCGAGCAGGTGGAACGCTTGCGCAGCAGCATCCAGGCCCTGCGAGAAGAGTCGGTCGAGACTGAAAGCCAGGCATCGCGCCTGCAGAATCAGATCATTGAACTGGATGCCCAGGAGCGGTCCTCCATCATTCAGCGCGAGCGGTATTCCGCCGAAAAATCACAACTTACGCGCATTGTCGAGGCCTTCGGTGTTCGCCAAGGCGGTATTCAGCAGGAGGCCGAAGGGCTGCGTGAACGTGTGGCGGCTGATGAATCTCGACTGGTGGCCCTGGAAGCTCAGTACGCAACCGAGCAGCAGTCCCTGCAGCGCGCGCAGGCAGAGTCGGCACGGTTGGATCGCGAAGCCGCTGGATTGGAAGCACGCATTGACCTGCTGCACGAAGGAGAGGCTGGCGACGACGGATTTTCAGCGGGCGCACGCTACCTGCTGCGGGACGAAACCGACGCGGGATTTGATCGGCGGCAGGTTGTCGGCGCCCTCGCCGAAGCGATCGATGTGGAACCCACTTACCGCATCGCCATCGAAGCGGCACTGCGGGCATGGATGGACGCCGTCATCATTCGTGACGCTGGCGCCGCACGCGCGATCGCGGAACATCTGGCGTCAGGCGCGCATGGATCCGCGAGACTTCTAACCCTCGGCAGTCCGGACCGCCCAGCCCGCGAGATTCCGAACGGAGACCGCCTCCTGTCCCACATCAACTGCGACACCGATTTGCAGGCGGCACTCGAAAAATTGATCGGGCATGTTGTCGTCGTCGAGAAACTGGCTGACATCCCCCACCCCGTGCCGCCGCACGCAGTGTATGTGACCCAGGGCGGCATTCTGGTGGGCGGCGACGGGCGCATCGAAGTCTGGCTCCCTGAAGGCGAAGCCACCACCCCCATTGCCCGGCACCGGGTGTTGACGGTTAGTCGGGAGGAATTGGTGGGCGTGCAGGCACGTTCAGCAGCCAGCCGCGAGCAGTTGTCCGCGCTTTCACAGGCACTGGCCGAAATTGCGAAACAAATTCAGGCGCAGCGTATCCAACGTGATGAAAGCCGCCGCGCACAGGCGCAGAAAGATGGCGAGCTGCAGACCGTGGCACGGGAGGCACGGGAGGCGGCGCAGCGCCTGGAAACGGTGACGTGGGAACTTGACGAACTCGCGCGTCAAGATCAGTCGGGAACGCAGGAACGACGGGAGCTCAGCCAGCAGCTGGAAAAGTTGCAGGAACGTCGCCGACAGTTGACCGCCGACGTGAGCGAGCATACACAGACGTTACGGCAACGCGAAGACGAACAGGCCGATTTGCAGACACAGGTCACGGACTTGCGGATTCGGCACGAAGGACTGCATCAGCGCGTCGTCCACCTGGGTGCACAACACGACTCCACCGCCAACCGCATTCGCGATCTTGAATCCGCCATGGCGGGGCGCACGCGCGGCGTTCAGGAGTACGCCGAGAGCATGCGCAAGCTGGAGGAAGCCGTCGGTGTGGCGGAAGCACAAATCGCCCCCATGACGGCGGCGGTGGAAGAAAACCTGGGTAGGGCCGGTGGGCTGCAGGCACATCGCCAGACGCATACAGCGGAAATCCACGCCACGGACGAACTCCTTGCCAACAAGCGCGCCATCCTGGATGAGGTGCGCGAAACGCGCTCGGAAACCGAGATTCACCTGACGGAATCACGCATGCGGCGACAGAATCATGTGGAGCGCGTCACTTCGGACTACGGACTGACTCTCGACCAGCTGGGCAACGAACCGGCGCCCGAGTGGCCGGATGGCGCCCCTGCACTCGAGGTGTTGGATACGGAAGTCGCGGAGCTGAACACCAAGATTGATGCAATGGGACCGGTCAATCTGGTGGCCATCGAGGAATATCAGGAACTCGAAGAGCGGCATGGATTTCTGACCGCCCAGGAAACGGATCTGGTCAACGCCAAACAACAGTTGATGGACATGATCCGGCACATCAACCGAACCACCTCTGAAATGTTCAGCACCACGTTCCAACGCGTAAATGAGCATTTTCAGGCAACCTTCACCAAATTGTTCAACG
>JAQCIA010000267.1 GCA_027620105.1 Verrucomicrobiota bacterium
GATGCACTCCTCCTGAACCTTATGCCACAACCACGTTGACGGGCCCCTGGGCCGCATGCGGATGCACATCGCCCGCGTAAATCTTCAAACGTGTAAACATCTTCCGCGCCAGGGTGTTCTTCGGCAGCATGCCCTTCACCGCCATGCTGATGATGCGATCCGGATGCCGCTCCCGCACCATCGCCACGGGCGTCCGCTTGAAGCCACCCGGCCACCGGCTGTAGCTCTTGTAGGACTTCTGCTCTTCCTTGCGACCTGAGAACTTCACCTTCTTGGCGTTGATCACCACCACGAAACCGCCCATGTCAACCTGGGGCGAATACGTCGGCAGGTTCTTCCCGCGGAGAATGTTCGCAACCTGAACTGCAACACGTCCAACCGGCTTGTCGGCAGCATCAATGATGTGCCACGCACGACCATCACCGGGATCTTTCGGCAGAAACGACTTCATGACTTCCTTAACGCTGGCGTGAGACAAAAACGAAGGGGGAAAAATAGCGCATCCCGCCGCGAACTGTCAACGGGCATTCTTGCGCTTTTCAAAAATAGCCGGTCCCAAGTCCTTACCGGGCATCCCGCGCATCGCCCCACGCCTCTAATTTCCACCGGCCCCAGAATTCACCCGCCGGTCCGCGCGCTTCACCGACCGGCTCCATTTTTTATCCTCTTCCTCAACAAATTTGCGCAGTTCCGGGTCAAGCGCATCCATGGGATCCCACGCGGCGCCACCTTGCGCGGGATCAACCTCGTCATCGCTTGGCGGCACAGGCGCCTCAGGCTGCCCCGCGGATGGCTTCAACAAACTATCCGTATGTCCGCGGAATGGCTGCGCGCCCTCAGTGGACATCCGCACCGGCTTGTTCGTGGCGTACCCCAGTTCGCCACGCTCCGACCCCAGATCCTGCACCTGCCCGACCAGACGCGGTTCAGCCAGTCGGCTGTTCGACCACCCGCGCTGCCACATACCATCGGCCCCCATCGAGTCCTGACGCCGCACCGCATCGGTGACAATCTCCTCCGGCGTATTCATGACGTACGGCGTGATGAACACAATAACCTCCTGGCGCCTCTTGGACTTGCTCTTCGACCGGAAGGGAATCCCGAGAATCGGAATGTCGGCCAGGAACGGCACGCCGCTCTTGCTGCTGGAATCCGTATTCTTGACCAGACCGCCCAGCACAATCGTGTCCCCGCTGCGCACCGCCACTTCCGCAGTCACCTTGCGCGATGTGACGATCGGCCAGTCGGTCGTCCCAATCCGCTGCGATCCGGTAATATCCTCCACCGCCTGCTCAATCTCCATCACCACAAAGCGCTTCTCATTGATGCGGGGCGTCACCGTCAGCTGAATGCCCACGTCTTCCCGCTCCACGTCTTCGGTATACTCAATGGAGCTCCCCGTTTGCACCGGACGCTGCCCCTTGAAAAAGTATGTGGCCTGCGACACTTCAATACTCGCCTTCTTGTTGTCTGTCGTCAGGATCACCGGCGAAGACAGGATTCGCGTGCGGCTGTCCGACGCCACCGCCTTGATCACCATGTCCACGTTCAAATCGAACAGCGTCAGGTAGTAACTCAGCCCCGCGCCCGCCAGTCCGGCGAAGGACTCCGGCGTCGTGAGCACCGTGGGATCCACCGGGGCGGCGTTCCCACCACCCGCGCCACCGGCATAGGCCACCTTCGGCGAGTACGTGCCCGCCGGTCCGCTTTCGTCATACGACACCAGCGCACGCTGCACCCAGTCAACGCCGGTCTGGATGCTGTCATCCAGGTTTACCTCCACAATCACCGCCTCGACCAGCACCTGCGACAGCATGATGTCCATGTTGCGAATGATTTCTTCCAGCGCCGCGATATCCGATCTACTGGCCATGATGATCAGTGAATTCGTGCGCTCATCCGAAAGAATTTTAATGTCCTCCTTGGACAATTGACCCACTTTTGAAATGCGATTCGCCACGATGGCCGCCGCCACCGGCGCCACCACGGGAGCCGCCGCGCGGCGCTGCTCCACGAAATCACGCAGCGCCGCACCTGCGCCATACTCAACGTCTCCATCGCGCACCAACGGCGCCGCCGCCTGATCCGTCGCCGTCGATGTCGCCCCAATCAGGTCGTTGAGCATGGTCGCGATGCTCTCGGATTCCGCAAATTCCAGCCGGAACACGCGCACCATCACGTCCGGCGACGTCTCGACATCGAGCACCTGAATGATCTTTTCGAAGAAGGCCAGATTCTCCTTCCGCATGATCAGGATCAGGACGTTCGTGCGATCGTCGGCGATGATCTTCACGCCACCCCGGATGAGCCCGCGCTCAACCTCCGCCAGATCCTCTAACACCCCCACCGCGATACGCCGTGCGGCACGAATGACCCCCGGCGGTGTCGCCGCCGGGGGGTTCGCCGCCGCGTCCACCACCCCCGGTGCCCCGGCATCGCGCGGTCGCTGCACCGTGGACTTCTGCTCCTTCTGCTGCTCGGCAATAATTTCCTCCAGCTTGCCTTTGATGTCGGAGGCCTTCGCAAATCGAATCTGCACGATAATGGGTTCCTCGCGCGCTTCGACCGGCTGATCGATCATGCTGATCACCTGCATCACGCGATTGACGTTCGCCGCCGTGTCCGTGATCAGAATGTTGTTGATGCCTTCGAACAAGTGCACCTGCGCATACGGATGCAGCAACGGTTGAATGTATTTTTGCGCCTCTGCCGCCTCAATGTGCGACAGCGAAATCATCTGGCTGATGACCTTGGACCTGTCCGGCCGGTCTTCCTCCACCGCGCCACTGAGAATCGGCATGGGTTCCTCGCGTGCCTGCTTGCTCGGGACCACCCGCAGAAACTTTTCGCCTTCCGGCAGCAGGGCAATGCCATTCATGCCGAGGACCGTCTCTATGGCTTCCAGAAATTCGTCGCGTGTCAGACTGCCATGGCTGCGCAGCGTGATGTTGGCCGCCGGCAGGCTGGGTGCCAACAGCAGCGTCCGTCCGGTTTTATCGGCATACTCTTGCAGCACCATGTCCACCGGTGCCGTGTTGAACTTGAGGCGCAATTCGCCGCCTTCCGGGTCCGTGCTGGCGGATCCGGGGCGCGTCGGCACATCCAGGGGCGATTGTGCATGCACCGGACTCAAGGCCATCAGTGCGCAACACGCCACCACCCGTCCCCAACGCGAATACAATCGCATCTGCATAGCATCCCGCAATGTCTTCATGGCGATTCAGCCTCCACCGACTCCGGCGGCACAGCCACCGGCACCGGCACGGCATCCGGATCGGCATCTGCCGCAACCGCTGCCGCGCGCGTGTAGGCGCAGTACAACACGAATCGCCCCCGAAGTACTTTCTGCTCATTGGGCTTCATCAGGAGTTGGCGGACATCGAGCATAGCACCCTGCACTTGCAGATCAAACAGGAAATGGACAATCGTCTCCAGTGAACCACTCCAGTCGCGCACTTCAATGGGCAGCTCATAGATATCCCCCACGCGCAGCTCTTCGCCAACCTGCCGCTTGGTAATACTGACGCCGTGCTTTGCCGCTAGGCTGTCCATCACCGAGAGCCAGTGCGCATCCATGCGCTTATCCATGGCGTATTGCGGCAGGTAGGCCTTCAATTCGTCAAACTTGCGGTTCCACTGTTCGCGCGTGTCGAGCAGGTGCTGATCCTGCGTCATCTCCTCGCGCAACGTCGCCTGCGCCTGACGCACCGCTTTCCACTCATC
>JAQCIA010000268.1 GCA_027620105.1 Verrucomicrobiota bacterium
GCCCCGCAGGACACGGGCCGAACCCGACGAGGGGCCCGTGGGATCGCTCACCGCTGCTGCAGGATAGTCGCCAGACCAGTCCTCGCACCATTCCAAGACGTTGCCGTGCATGTCGTAGAGCCCAAAGGCGTTCGCCGCATACGACCCGACCGGCACCGTAGTTTTGCGGTACACCCCCTTCGCCGCCCCGCCATAGGGGTAGTTGCCGTTGAAATTCGCCTTGGCCGAATCCAACTGGGTTCCGTAATGGAACGGAGTTCGTGTGCCGGCCCGGCAGGCGTATTCCCACTGCGCTTCTGTGGGCAACGCCACGCGCGATCCCGCCGGCAACTGCCCCGTGCAGATCTGTGCCATTTTCGCACAGAACGCCTTGGCATCATCCCAGCTCACGTGCTCCACCGGGGCATCGCCCCCCGCGTTCTGGAAATACGAGGGATTGCTACCCACGAGTTGCTGGTATTGCCGCTGCGTCACCTCGGTCTTGCCCATCCAAAAGCCCTTGGTCAGAGTCACGCTATGCTGCACCTCGTCGCTGTCCCGCTCCCGCTCGCTCGCGGGGCTGCCCATATCGAACTCGCCCGGCGCTATCCACACCAGTTCCAGGTTCACGCCGCCGCCAAGATCCAGAGTCAGCGGCTCCCCTGCCTTCGGGCCGAACGTAGCCGCGATCTCCAAGGCCTTCCCTTCGCGCACCTGCACTACCTGTTCCCAGGTCTTATCCCCACTAACTACACGCACGGAGTGCCGGCCCACGGTGACAGCTTCCCACTTCAACGCCTGGCCCTCGGCGATCTTGTAGACCTGGCCTCCGTCAATGCTTACCGTCCCCGCGGCAGGCGACTTCACCACCAGCGTACCGGTCAGCGTGATGGCCAGCGGACCGGATGCCGCAGACGGCGGCAGAAATTCAGGCAGCTTGGACGTGGAGAGATCGGTTCCGGTGTAGGAAACGATTTTGAACACAAAATCCCCCTGGTCCAGGTCCGGGTCGCGGATCTTGCCGTATTGCGGGGTCTGGCCGGTGTTGTAGTAGAGCACCTTGTCCCGGAGGTACATGCCCAGCTCCGTGCCGGTCACGTAGCCGTCCTTGGTGTAATCCGCATCGCCCTGGATGGCGCGGATGAAGCAGGGCGTGAAAACGCTCTTGGACGGCACCTGCTCGCCGGCTCCTCCGGCGGCGATGTACTCACGCACCGGCTTGGCAATCATCGCGGAGATCTGCGGCGGCTGGGCCGGAAGGGCCTTGGTGGTGAAAATCGTTCCCGAAAAACAACTGTCGAACAGGAAAAGCGCATGCCGGGCCTCGATCTCCTTGGACCACGTCAGGATCTGGGCCATCGTGACCGACTTGCGGAGGAAGCCCTTTTCGTCCTTCGTAGGATCGGGAGCGTCGACGGGCACCAGATAGCCCTGTTCGCCATCCCTGCGGCTCCAGCCGTGCCCCGAATAGAAGATCAGCAGGCGATTGCCCTGGTCATAGCCAAAGTCGTCGATAAAGTCCTTGAACCCCTTCTCCAGCGCCCGGCCGTCGGGATTCATGACTTTCCGGACTAGAAAGCCATTGGCGCTCAAGGCCACCGCCACGGTTTCGATCTCTGCAGGGACGCTCGTGAGCCGGGGCCAGCCGGCGTTGTAATCGCTGACGCCGATGAGCAGGGCGTGACTGCCGCTGTAGAGCGAAATGCTCTGCCCGTCGGCCGTTTCGACCGCAACGGATTGCATGCCTCGGGTTTCGGCGCCGCGCGTCCCGGCGGCCGCAAGAAGCAGGCCCAGGCATACCATGTGTCGCATCATCCTACGGCTCCCGCCTCGGCATTTCATAGGCCGGGTACGTGCTCACCGCAACATGCGTTTCGGACCAGCGCGGTGGGCCGGCAGGTTCGGGATGATCGGCAAATTCCGACATTGAATCCGCAATAGCCCGTGGCAGCATCCCCCGCGTTATGCCTCGGTACGCTACGTCCGGGGAAGCATCCTTCACATAGTCGCTCACCATGCGATGCAATACGCTGGCTTTCGTACAGGCCACCACCTGCACCACGTCCACGCCGTAGGGCGCGCCGATGACGATCTCGAAGCCGCTCTTAGCCGTGCCCGGAATGGCTACCTTCTTGCCGGCGGGAATCCATGTATCACGCGACCAACGGTTCGGAAACAGCACAACTGTGGAGCCGTCTACCTGGTGACAGAACACCGCAATGTGACAGTCCACGTCGCTCCAGGCCTTGTAGCTGATGGTCTCGCCGGCGCGGAAGTCGCTTTTCATTTCATCCACCAGCACCCGCAGCCCGAAGTCGTGCGGGACGGCCTTCACCCGGGTCTCGACATCCTTGAGGTTCGCCTGGCTTTGCTGAACGTTCTGTGGCTCGATCAAGGACTGAACGCTCGGCCTGGCGGTTCCGGGCTGCGAATCCGGCCAGATCTGCGCGCCGGCATTGGCATCGGAAATAACCATGCGCACTTTTTTCGTGTTACCACCCTCCAGCCAGACAAGCTCCGCCATGATGGTGACCTCGGGCGGCTTGTAGTAGAAGCGGCCGCGCACGATGCCCTGCACGCCCTCCACACGCGCACTGTTGACGCCACTGTCCGGATCGGCGATCTGCATGGCTTGGAATCTGGACTCGTCACGCAGTTCAGACAGGCGTTGCCGGGTGATGACTTTGAACTTTCCGGTTTCCTGAAGGACGCGCTCCAGCTCGTCGCGCAGTAGCGCGGAATAGGCCGACATCGCGCCGCCATCTTCGTACATGAAGTTGCCGACGCTCACGTTCATCGGCTCGACCCCCACGGCAGTGGCGAGTTCGTCCGCCACCACGCGGTAGAGATCAGACTCGGCGGCTTGCGACGGCGTGAGAAGGGCGCCGGCCACGCAAATCGCCAGCACTGCGGAGGGCATCGCGACTGTTTTCATTCCCGTCTACTTTCCTATTTCGGTGTCGGGGGCCACGACGGTTTCTTCTTTCACCACGCCGGACTTCGTGCGTGTCTCCACCGTCGTGCGCGTCTCACCGATCGCGGCATCCGGCGCCGCCACCGGTTCATCCTCCACGACCCTGGTCTCCTTGTGTATGATCTCGCGCCGTTGCGTGGCGCAACCCGTAATCGCTATCACCGCCAACGCCGCCACCAAACACTTTGCTGTCGATCCTGTCATACTTGCCTCCTGCATCTTACCGGTCTAGTCCACCACGATGCCCTGACCAACGAGCTTCTTGATCACGATGCTGGTTTCACGGTAGGCGCCATCCATGGCGTCGGCCTCGGAGGTGGGCATGCCGGCTTGCGCCGCTTGCTCCTGAACCGGACGCGGCGCGCCACGGCCTGTTTCCGTGAACGTGGTGGTTTCCTGCTTACGTTCCACCGACACGGTATCCTTGCCCTTGCCGCTGTAGCGCTCGATAACGTCGTAGATATCCGCGACCTTGATCTGCATCTTGACTTCGCAGGAATCGTCGTTTCCATAAATAATCGCCATGGTCTTCGCGCCCTTTATGATCTGCGCCGTACGCGCCAGGATCTTGTCGGACTTCAGGACGAAGTCCTTCACCGTGGTGGAGCTGGTGATCTGCACGCCCAGCAAGCGCTCTGCCAGCTTGCGGTAGGCATCGACTTCCGCGGCACGTTTCGCCTGGATCTTGCGCAGGCCCTGGGAATCCGGCAATGCACCGTTGCCCATCACGTCGATCGTGGTGTCCCTATTCTCGAGCTCGACCTT
>JAQCIA010000269.1 GCA_027620105.1 Verrucomicrobiota bacterium
GAACAGAGAAATCAAGCTCCGACGCGCCGGCGATCACGCATGTCGACAATTCCGCGCGCGTGCAGACGGTGTCGCGCGAAACGAATCCGGGTTTTTACGACATTCTGAAGGCGTTCGAGGCACGCACGGGATTCGGAATCATCATCAACACATCCTTCAACGTGCGTGGGGAGCCGATTGTGTGCACCCCGGAAGACGCGTATCGCTGCTTCATGCGCACCGAAATGGATTACCTTGTGCTGCAGTCGTTCCTGGTGTCCAAGCGCGAGCAGCCACCTTGGAAAGACAAAAAGGACTGGCGCGCAGATTACGTTCTGGACTAAATTTCGCTCCAAACCTCTGCGCGGTCGTGGCCAGGGGTAGCGCATCGTACACAGCGCCGCGGAGCCATACCCATTGCTGACTGGTCGACGTTCCGCTGCGGGACGGCGCCACATGTAGTCAGCCTTAGCCTCGCGTTTGCTATGAGCGAAACCGTAGTTACAGCTTCCGGCGATCGGCTTTCCGAAGTTCAGATTCGGCACTACCTTCGCATCAACATCATTGCCGGTTCGATTGGCGTGACGTGGTTTGCGGTGGTGATGGGCATGCCGCTGACTCTCTTGTTCGAGGCCTTGGGAGCCAGCGGCGTTCAGATCGGAGCCGTCATCACGATCATGAATTTATCCATGCTGATGCAGCTCCCCGGCGCGCTTTTGGTCAATCGCCTCAAGTCGCGCAAGCCGATCTGGGCCACCGTCAATATCATCGCCCGTGGCATGTGGGTGTTCGTGCCGCTGCTGTTCATGTTCTACCGTGATCAGCCGCTTCTGATCGCGCAGGTGGTGCTGGTCATGGTGGCCATCTCCACACTCATGAGCAATTTCATGAGCGCGGCCTGGTTCAGTTGGTTAGCCGACTTTGTGCCGGAGTCGTTACGGGCGCGTTTTTGGGGGACACGTCAGGCCTGGACGATGGCCTCCTATCTGGCGGTCACGTGGGCGGCCGGCTACGTGCTGGATCTTTTCGGACCGCGTCCCGATGGTGGCGTCAACCTGCGCGGGTTCGAATGGTTGATTGTGATCACGGGCGTGCTCGCGATTCTCGACATTGTGGTGCACATGGCCATTCCAGAGCCGCCCATGGCACCGATCGAGAAGGGTGTGTCCTGGCTGCGTCAGCTTGTGCGCCCGCTGACCTACCCGGATTTCCGGCGCCAGACCATTGCGATGGGCATCTACACATTCGCCGTCGGGCTGGTGTCGCTGGGCGTGATCTTCCTGAAGAAGGATTACGGGGTCAGCTATAGCCAGCTTGCGGCGATCACCATCGTGGCGAATTTTGGCACGATCCTGGTGGGCTGCGTGGGTGGGTATCTGGTGGATCGCATCGGTGGCCGTGCTTTTGGGGCCACCATGCTGCTGCTGGCCCCGCTGCTGGGGCTGGCCTGGTTCTTTGTGCAGGACTATGAAACCAATCTGCTGACGCTCTTCGACGGGCGCACCGGGCAACTGGTGCGGTACGTCGTTGCGGCCATGCCCGAAACCTTGCAGGGCCATGTGGAAGCGCTCGTGCTGCCGCAGGTAATCTGGGTGTTGCTGGTGGTGAATTTTTTTGCCGGAATCCTGTACGGGGGCATGGGCGTATGCCAGATGAGCATGGTGGGGGCGCTCGCACCCAAAGAGGGGCGCACGGTGGCCATGGCGGTGCACTGGTGTGTGGTGGGCCTGATCGGCTCCGCGGGTTCGCTCATT
Source organism: Verrucomicrobiota bacterium (assembly GCA_027620105.1). GTDB lineage: Bacteria > Verrucomicrobiota > Kiritimatiellia > UBA8416 > JAIOPI01 > JAIOPI01. The sequence goes on from JAQCIA010000269.1 coordinate 1,734, forward strand.
GCGGGCAAGGTGATGGATCACTATGCCGCGCACCCGCTCAACATCACCCTGCCCACCGGGACGCGCCTGGCCTTTCATCATGTGCTCGTGGTGGTGCACATGGTGATTCTATGGGGCGTGGCGCTGCCCCTGCAGTTGCGCGTGCGCCGGCGCAGCGGCGAGCCGGATTTTGCGTTGGCCCTGTCGCGACTGATGATCACCAGTCCGCTGCGAGCGGTGACGAACATCTACACCATGAGTTCGGCAGTGACGAGCCATCGCCGGGCGGCAGCGGCGCGCACACTGGGGGAGAAGCGTACGGCCCTGGCGGTTTCGGATCTGATCGAGAAGCTGGACGATCCATCCGCCGACGTGCGGGAGGAGGCCGTGGTGGCGCTGGGACGCATTGGCAGCAATGAGGCCATGGACGCGCTTTTGCAGAAGCTCGATGATCCCAACGCGAGCCTGGACCCGCAGATTGCGCGCGCCCTGCGTGAGACGCCGACACCGCGCAGCGTGGACGCGCTCGTGCGCAAGCTGGATGATCCGGACCGGGAAACGCGTGCCGAGAGCGCCCGGACATTGGGCGCGATTGGCGATCAGCGCGCGGTGCCGCCGCTGATGGAACTTTTGGAGACCAGTGACGACGCGAAAGTGGTGTCCGCCTCCGGCGAGGCCCTGGCGCGTATCGGCGTCTTGGCCGCGGTGTATGAATTGCTGCCGCGCATGAAGGAAACCCGCAACCCCGTCCTCAAGCGCTCGCTGGCAGTCGCCATCGGCGATCTGCTGGGTGAGCGCGAAGGATTCTACAAGGTCCTGATTCGCGAGGAGCAGGCGCGCGGCGCCGAGGTTCAGGTCATGTTGCGCGAGCTGCGGCGGACGATCGCGGAGATGTCGTCAGAGCGCGAAAAAGTCATGTCTGCGCGTTTGCTAGGGCGCCTGCGCGAAATCCAGGAAGCCTACGAAAGCGAGAAGCGGGACCGCTGCGCGGAGGCGCTGTTCGATCTGGGCGTGGCACTGGCAGAACACAAGTGGGGGTTGAAATTCGGCGGCGACGCGGCGTCCTTCTTGCCGGATCTGGCATGGCGGGATGAATCTTTTGGGGCGGGCATGTGGTATCTGACGATGCTGCACCACAGTTGGGATACGGCGAAACTGGGTCCGCTGGACGATGTGGATGTCCTGCTCGGGCTCTTCTTCCTCTGTTCGCATGGTGAGACGCAGCGCGAACCGAAACCGGCACGACCGCGCGGCAACCGCAATGGCAGGCCGTAGGGTGTCGCCGGGCGGCGTCTATTTCACCAGGCCAAGCACGGTGCGGAAGGCCGGGTGGTCGGCCGTGCCCAAAAGCTCGAAGAGGGCGGATTCCACCGTGGTGAGGGGTACGCCCGCGTTCCGAATTCGTTCCAGACCGAAACGGTAATTCGATTCCGTGCGGGACGACACAGCGTCCGCCACCACCTGCACACCAAAACCGCGAGGCTGTAGTTGCGCGGCGGTTTGAAAGACGCAGACATGGGTTTCGATCCCGGCCACGAGCACATGGCGCCGGCCCAGCGATTCAAGTGCTTGCATGAACGCGGGCTCTTCGGCGCAGCCAAAGCTCATCTTCGCAATGGGGTGGAGGTCTCCCAGCAGCGAGCCCAGTTCCGGTATCGTGGGGCCCATGCGGGTCGGATTCTGCTCGGTGACGAGTAGGGGAACGGCCAGCGCCTGCGCACCCCGCATCAAACGTCCCAAATTTTCCGCCAGACGCTCGCGCGCATGCATCAGTTGCGCCAGCTTCCCCTGCACATCCACGATGACCAGAACGGTTTGATCGAGTTGCAGCATGATCGTATTTTTAACACGGCGCGGGGGGCGAGGGCAATTCTGCAATCGCCAGGAATCTGCGCCCGGACAGCGCGCGGGTCACTCGCCACGGCGGGTAGGCTATGGGCGTGCTTCGCATGGGGTGTGATTTTAATTAGTTGAGGATTCATGCGGCAGAGCGCAGGTGCG
>JAQCIA010000270.1 GCA_027620105.1 Verrucomicrobiota bacterium
CGAACTGACCGACTATTGCGGATCCTGGGGGCCGTTGTTGTTCGGGCATGCCCGCGCCGAGATCGTGGCCGCCATTCGCGAGGCAGCCGGCAGCGGCACGAGCTTTGGAATCAACACGCCGCGCGAAGTCGAGTTTGCGGAACTGCTCGGAGCGATGGTGCCGTCCATGGAGATGGTGCGACTGGTCAGTTCCGGGACCGAGGCCACGATGACCGCGCTGCGCCTGGCGCGCGGTTTTACGGAGCGGCGCCTGGTCATCAAGTTTGACGGATGCTACCACGGGCACGCGGATGCCCTGCTGGTGGCGGCGGGCAGCGGATTGCTCACGGGTGGCATCAGTTCGTCCAAAGGTGTTTCACCTGCGATCGCGGCGGAAATGCTGATTCCCGCCTACAACGATCTGGATGCTGTGGCGCGCATTGTCGCCGAACGGGGAGCCGAAATTGCGGCGATTATCGTGGAACCTGTAGCGGGGAACATGGGCCTCGTGCCACCGCGGGCGGATTTTCTGCCTGGACTGCGCAGACTGGCCAGCGCGTGCGGCGCTGTGCTGATTTTTGATGAGGTGATCACGGGCTTCCGTCTGGGACCGACAACCTACGGCGAGCTTTGCGGCGTGAGACCGGACCTGACCTGTCTGGGGAAGATTATCGGCGGTGGGGCTCCGATTGGCGCCGTTGGTGGGCGGGCGGATATCATGCGGCACCTTGCACCACTCGGGGGCGTTTATCAGGCAGGTACGCTGAGCGGTAACCCCCTGGCGGTGGCGGCGGGTCTGGCCATGCTGAAACTGATTCAGCGCGAGAATCCCTATGCACGCACGGCCGAACTGGCCAAGGCGCTGGCGGACGGCGTCAACGCGGCGGCAGCGACCGCAGGCGTCGTGCTGCATGTGGCGCAGTTGGGCAGCATGTTCACGCCATTTTTCTGCGAGGGTCCGGTCACGGACCTTGCATCGGTCAAGCGCTGTGATGCGCAGCGCTATGCGCGCTTCTTTCAGGCTATGCTGCAGTCCGGCATCTATCTACCACCATCGCAGTTTGAAGTGGGGTTCATTTCAGCGGCACACACCGATGCGGATATCCATGCGTTCGTCCAGGCGGCGGCGAAGGCGATGCGGCAATAGACACTGGTTTGAGAAAGTACGGTATATTGACCAAGATTAACGAAGATAAAGGAAGGTTGTTTAGATGGCAGCGTACGAATTGACCGGGACGGTGAAGGTGGTCATGGATGAAGTCACCTTTGACAGCGGATTCAACAAGCGCGAATTTGTGGTATCCACGGACGATGACCGCTATCCGCAGGACATCAAATTTGAGTGCGTGAAGGATAAGGCCGCGTTGCTGGAGGGTGTGAATCCCGGCCAGCGCGTGACCGTCACCTTTGACATTCGTGGGAATGAGTACAAGGGCCGGTACTTCGTGAGCCTGACCGCCTGGCGCTTGTCCAAGGAAAGCGTTGCGGCCGAGGTCGGGTCCGCGTCGGGGGGGGATGGTCCGCCGCTGGATCAGTTGACCCCGCCCGTGGACGAAGATCCCGACAATCTGCCCTTCTGAGAATTGGAAGCCGGCCTGAGGTCCGGGAGCCTGTCGTTGCGCGGGCCGCCGATTACTTTTTCGCGGTCGCGCGGCGGGTTTTGACCGCTTCCGCGGCGCGCTGAGCGTCGGGTGCCGGTTCAGACCAATTGGCCAGGACGACCGCGTCATTGGCGCGAACCTCAAAGAAGCCGCCGTCCACGACGAAGTATAATTCACCGGTGGCATCCTGTACGCGCACGACGCCGGCTTCAAGGGCCGTGATCATCGGCGCGTGGCCGCGCAGCACGGTGAAGTTTCCGTTCACGCCGGGGGCCATCACGAGTGTGATGGGGCCGTCAAAGGCCGTGCCTTCCGGCGTCACAATGGCAAGGTGCAGATCGCTCATGTTCAGGCGCCGAGGGTTTTCGCTTTTTCGATGACGTCGTCGATGTTGCCGACCATGTAGAAGGCCGCTTCGGGAATGTGGTCGTACTCGCCTTCGAGGATGCCCTTGAACGAGCGCACGGTGTCGTCCACTTCCACATACTTGCCTTCCTTGCCCGTGAACTGCGAGGCCACGGAGAAGGGCTGGGAAAGGAATTTTTGTACTTTGCGGGCGCGTTCGACGATCTTCTTGTCTTCTTCGGACAGTTCTTCCATGCCGAGAATGGCGATGATGTCCTGGAGTTCCTTGTAGCGCTGCAGAATCTGCTGCACGCCGCGCGCAACCTTGTAGTGCTCTTCGCCCACGACTTCCGGCGTCAGGATGGTGGAGGACGAGCTCAACGGATCCACGGCCGGATAGATGCCCAGCTCGGCGATCGAGCGGGACAGCTCCGTCGTCGCATCCAAGTGCGCGAAGGTGGCGGCCGGGGCGGGGTCGGTGTAGTCGTCGGCAGGCACGTAGACGGCCTGGATCGACGTGATCGAGCCGCTCTTCGTGGAGGTGATGCGTTCCTGCAGTTCGCCCATCTCCGTGCCCAGCGTGGGCTGGTAACCCACGGCGGAGGGCATGCGGCCGAGCAGCGCGGACACTTCCGAGCCAGCCTGCGTGAAGCGAAAAATGTTGTCGATGAACAGGAGCACGTCCTGATGCTGCTCGTCACGGAAGTACTCGGCCACGGTCAGCGCCGAGAGCCCGACGCGGGCGCGGGCGCCGGGCGGCTCGTTCATCTGGCCGTAGATCAGCGACGTTTTGCTGAGCACGCCGGATTCCTTCATTTCGCCATAGAGCTGCGTGCCTTCACGGGTGCGCTCGCCGACGCCGGCGAACACCGAGTAGCCGCCGTGCTGGGTGGCGATGTTGTTGATCAGCTCCATGATGATGACGGTCTTGCCGACGCCGGCACCGCCGAAGAGTCCGATTTTTCCGCCCTTGCGGTAGGGCGCCAGCAGATCGACGACCTTGATACCCGTGGTGAGCATCTGGGCCTTGGTTTCCTGCTGTTCAAAGGTCGGCGGCGTGCGGTGAATGGGCAGGCGCTTGACGCATTGGACCGGGCCGGCTTCGTCCACGGGTTCGCCGATCACGTTCAGAATGCGGCCCAGCGTGCCATCGCCGACGGGCATCATGATCATTTCGCCCAGATTCTGGACTTCCTGCCCACGCACAAGTCCGTCCGTGCTGTCCATGGCGATGGTGCGCACGGTGTTTTCGCCGAGGTGCTGCGCGACCTCGAGGGTCAGGTTCCACGCGCTTTTGTTGATGTTGGGGTTCGTCAGGCGCAGGGCAAAATACAGGTCGGGCAGTCCGCCATCGGGGAACACCACGTCCACCACGGGGCCCATCACCTGAGAAACTTTTCCATTGGGCAATTTCTTGTCTGTCATGCTGACTCCATTTCCGGCGCCCACGCATTACCCGAATACCACGAATGGGAAACCCTTATTCGTGTATTTCGTGCGATTCGTGGGCATTCCTCTTTGCTTAAAGCGATTCCGCCCCCGTTACGATTTCGATCAATTCTTTCGTGATTGCGGCTTGGCGTTCACGGTTCCGCTTGAGCGTGTTGAACTTGATCATGTCGCCCGCGTTCCGTGATGCGCTATCCATGGCGGTCATGCGCGCGGCGTGTTCGCCAGCGGCATTTTCCAGCAAGGCATGAAACACCTGGAAGCGAACCGCGTTCGGCAGCAGCCGGTGAAACAGTTCCTCGCTGGCAGGCTCAAACAGATAATCC
>JAQCIA010000271.1 GCA_027620105.1 Verrucomicrobiota bacterium
TTCGCGGCTCAGCAGGTGCGCGTTGGACCCCGTCAAAACGATATTGTACCCGCGCCGCTGCAGCCGGTTAACAAAGAGTTCCCAGCCTTCGGCATTCTGAATTTCGTCGAAGAAAAGCGTCTTGGTCTCCCCGTAGATCTGGATCATGGCCGTTAGCAGCTCGTCCAGATTGATCGGCGGCATCAGACGTTCGTCGTCGAAATTGACATAGGCAAAGTCGGACCCGCACATTCCCGACAGCAACTGCAAAGCAAATACCGACTTACCTGCCCGACGGGGCCCAATCACAACCTTGATTAGGCTGCCAGACATGCTTTTCTCTGCATCATCCAATGCAACACGACGGATGAAAGTTCTTTTCAGCAACTCATCCCGTTCGATTTTATGGCTCGCTATGACCGTTTTCATACTGTACTGCATATTATTGCTATTTTTTGTGCAGTACAACTGATATTTTCGCTATGTCGGCCAACCGTCCTAGTCGCCCACCTTAGTCGATGCTTGTGACGGATTGAGCAGAAGTAGTGCACCGAGCCAAATGAAAAAACACCCGGAAAACCCGGAAGGACCAGAAAAATCGAGACGGACGATTAAGTCGATACAAACGATTCAGACGATTCAGACGATCTAAGCGATAATATCGATCGGAGTTAGGTTTTGTGGAAGATGGTGATGCCGCCTTGAAGCAGGATCCAGACAAGCATCACAAGTTTGTTCAATCCTCTGGTGGATTTACGGAGAAACTGAATCAGACCCCAGATTAGTTGAGCCTCCCGGACACACAAGGCGTGGGCTTGGTCAAACTGCTCAGGGGTAATGTACCCTTGGTCCAGGGCTACGTAAAGTTGGCTGCGCACTTCCCCTACCGAAGCCCTGGCAATGAAGAGATAACGCACGTATTCTTTATTGGTTCCATGCTCTGACCCCTCCGCGACATTGGACATGATCGACACGGCTGCGCGCCGGATTTGATCTCGCAGTCCAAAATCACGAAGAAACTGCTCGCCCCGGCTGAACCCATACACCATGTTCGTCAGTTCCCGTGCCACTTTCCACGCATCTGATTCCTCGAACCGCCGAAACGATCGCTTCGCATTCAAATTCTTCCCCAATTCTCTGTGTCGAATTTATCGATTGTCTCGATTTGATCGTCTGTATCGATTTGATCGCCTTCATCGTCTGTATCGTCTTCCTTATGCTCCCGCCTTCCCCGCATACAACCCCAGCAGTTCCGCCAGCCGAAACGTAAATTCGTCATCGATGTCGACGGATTCAATTTGCGGCGTTGGGAACATGATCGGCTTCAGGCCGATGCGACGCTGCTTCTGCGCAAAGGATTCCTTCGTGAAGACGTAGAGGCAGGAGTTCTCCTCATAGACCGGCATCAGGTCCTGCGTGGGAATCAAAACCTCGGGGTCGTGATTCACCGGGCGGCCATCGTGGGTGTAAAACCGGCTCTGGAACCGGTTGACGCTGAACAGGGAATCGTGCTGGTCCTCGCCGTCCACAAACTGCCGCAGTGCCTTGGCGATCGTTTCGGACTTCAAGAGCGGATTGGTGGCGTGCGTCTGCAAGTAGATGTCGGCGCTGCTCTGCGACAGGTCGTAGGCAAAGATACGATTCGTGCTGACCGCATCCCCGACCAGCTCGGCGGGCCGTGCCAGCACGCGAATTTTGGCCGAAAGCGCCGGCGCCTCCTGCATCACGCGATGGCTGTCGGTGTTGATCAGGATTTCATCGACCGCGTACGTGCGATCCAGCGTGGAGAGGATGTGCTGGTACAGCGGCTTGCCGCTGAAGTCGCGAAAGTTTTTCCCGGGCACGCGCGCGCTGTGATCTTTGATTGGCACCAGTGCGGTTACTTTTCGATTATGAATCATGGCTGCTCCTCCCGGCGATCGTCATGCGGTTCCGTGGCCAAATCATACAGGTCGACCCGCTCGTCCCGATAGATTCTCACCGCCTCCGGGCAGGCGGCCTGCACGGCTGTCCCGGCGGGCGTCAGCATATAGCGGAAACCATACACATCCCTCAGGTCGCGGTAATTTCCCGCGTTATACACAGCCTCCTTCTCCGCCTTCTGCTGACGGAGGGTGGTATGTGCCCGGGAAATATAGCCAAAAGCGAGCGGGTGCGCATGCATCGTTTGATAGTACATTGCGCGCGGTTCCGGCGTCGCGCCATCATACAAAGCCCCGCCATCGCGGCGCGAGGCGAGCACCGGGACGAAGCCCGGAATGGACTCGCGGAAAGTCGCCGGCGGTGATGGCCAGAATTCCAGCACCATTACTGCCAGCAACGCAACCACCCATCCGCGGGTGCGGCGCCCCTGCGCCCAGAGGTAGTGGATAACCACCGGCACGATGATCGACGCGCACAGGATGGTGACGATCACCAGCCGCACGGGGCGCGCGCCAACCTGCATTCCCGGCATGAATTTGGCCAGCAGCGCGTAGGGCATGCGCAGCAGCGGCACTTCCCAATCCCCAAGATAGGGGACCTGCCACCCCGCAATGTAAAGCCGCGGGCCCAGCGCCAGCACGGCGAAGGTGGCGGCGAGTGCCAGCCAGAAGCGTACATGGGCTTCGGGCGGCAGCCGGCGGCGACAAACCCACGCGCACCCCAACAGCGTCAGGACCGCCAGACCGAGGTGTACGCTGTTGCCGTGAATTTTTCCGGGTATGCGCGACCAGTACGGCTGCGTCAGTTCACCAAAGCGCCAGTGCGCGCCGGGGATCAGCAAGGCCAGCGCGTCCATCGAAAATTCTGATGCCTCGAAATAGAGTCCCTGCGGCTCTGTGTGCATGAAATGCAGCGTCGCGCCCACGAGCACGCCGGAAGTCGCCAGAACCAGCGCGCCAAATAAAGCCATCGGCCCCAAAAACGGGCGCCGCACGATGTACCAGGCATCCCGGCGCCGCCAGGCATGCCACAGCATCATGAAGGCAGCCGTCAGACAGCAATACAGGAAATAGTAATGGTCGCAGAGCACGACCAGCCCCAGCGTCAACGCCGCACCGGCCGCGGTGCCCAGGCGGGGCCGTTCCAGCAGACGGTCCCAAAGCAGCACGAACAAGGGAATCCACTCCATGGAGACGAGCTGCATGTGCCCCTGCATGTGGGCAAAGTGATAGTTCGAAAAGGTGAAGATGAACCCGCCGATCAAGCTCGGCCAGTAAGCCCGGCTGAAACGCAGCGCCAGCCAGAATGCGGTCACGCCACTGACCACAAACGAAAACAGGTTCATGGTGTTGTAGCACTCGATCAGCGACAGAACATCCCGCAGCGGAATGCACATGAAGCCTTTCAAGGGATGCATGGTGTGAACGAGCAGGCTGGTGCCAACGGGAAAGTGGAGATGGTGGGTAGACCACGGCAGTTGCCCCAACTCCGTGGCCGCGTAATTTACCCACCACAAATTCCAAACCATCTGCAGCCCGTCGCCGGGTCCCGCCCAGATGTCCGTCGCAAACGTGCGCACCAGCGGCCAGGTCAGGACGACAAACCACAGCAAATAGAAAGCCGCCGGCCCCAAACCGAATCGAATGCATTGGCGCAGCAGCTTTTTCATTACTCTATTTCCCGCGTCGACTTTCCGACGTGGCACGCGGCTCTGGCGCGTGCCTCCGCAGGCGCGGGACGGAGCCCCGCGCTAGAGGGACACCTGAGCTCCAAGCCACCTCGC
>JAQCIA010000272.1 GCA_027620105.1 Verrucomicrobiota bacterium
GAGCCGAGGCGTCCGAGTGATCATCGTTCCACCGGCAGCAGCAATCCCAAACCGCGGCCCGTCGAAAGCGACCCTGCGCGGGGAACCCGTTCATGATCGCCTATCTGATCCTGATTCACCGCTATCCCCAGCAATTCAAGCGCCTGTTCAAGGCGATCTACGATCCGCGCAACCAGTACCTTGTCCACGTCGACAAGCGCTCCGGTGCGGCGCTGGAAGCCGACATCCAGGCCTTCCTTGATCCCTACAACAATGCGGAGGTCCTGGAGGCGAAGAAGGCGCAGTGGGGCGGCTATAGTCTGGTCGATGCCGAAATGCGCGGAATGGAACGCCTTCTGCAGACCGGCAGGCAGTGGACCCACTTCATCAATCTCAGCGGCCAGGACTTTCCTTTGCGCACGCAGAGCCAAATCATGGCGCACCTGCGAGCCAACCCAGGCCGCGAGTTCATCAGGGTTCTGGACCAACAGAAGATTCGCCCCGACACCATGGCCCGGGTCGGCAAATATGTTCTGGAACTGGGAGGGCGGATCATCCGCACGCCGATTAGTCGGCGTTTCCTGGCCGGCGCCATCCCCTTCATCGGCACGCAATGGATGGTCGTCAGCCGGCAGTTTTGCCAGTTCGTTTGCCGAGACCCAGAGGTAGGTCGCTACAAGGCCTATTATCGCAATACCTTCATTCCGGATGAGGGCTTCTTCCAGACGGTGATGATGAACACCGCGGCCCATGGCGAGATCGTCAACGACGATCTGCGCATGATCGACTGGATACCGGACGGCGATATCAAGCTTCGGCCTCGGACCTATGTAGCCGGGGATGCAACATCGCTGATCAGCAGCGCCAATCTTTTCGCTCGCAAGTTCGATCAGACCGTGGACGGCGAAATTCTCGATATTCTTGAGAGCCATCTAGCCGGCCAGGACATCGCCAATATGAACGCCCCTATCCTCGAGACCGCGGGCGTTGCTTGATTGTGGGAGCCAGCCCTCTCTCAGGGGCCCCTGCCGCCCGTCCACGAAACATCCTCGTGACGGGCGGCGCCGGCTATATCGGGTCTCACACGGTCAAAGCCCTGAGCGACGCGGGCTATCGGCCTGTCGTCCTGGACAATCTGAGTTCCGGTTCACGCCAAGCCGTCCGCTGGGGTGAATTCGTTCACGGCGATATCCGCGACCTGAGCGCTTTGCGCGAGGTCATGACCACCTTCAACATCGATTCCGTCATCCATTTCGCCAGCCTGATCGAGGTGGGCCGTTCGATAGTCCGGCCTGACCTTTTCTATGACTGCAATGTCGGCGGCACAGCCAGCTTGCTGCGAGCGATGGCGGACTCCGGAGTGGGCCGACTGGTCTTCTCCTCGACCGCCGCAGTCTATGGTCACGGGGACGGCTCGGCGTTGACGGAGACCTCGCCGAAGGACCCGGTCAGCCCCTATGGCGATACGAAGCTCGCCTGTGAGCGGATGATTGCAGCACACGCCAAGGCCTTCGGTCTGTCCACTATCGCCTTGCGCTATTTCAATGCCGCCGGCGCAGATCCCGGCGGGCTTATCGGCGAGGCTCACGATCCGGAAACCCACCTGATCCCGCTCGCGATTGAGGCCGCTCTCGGCCTGGGAAAGCCCTTTACGGTTTTCGGCGCTGATTTCGGGACACCAGACGGTACTTGTCTACGCGACTATGTCCATGTGACCGATCTCGGCTCCGCACACATTGCCGCGCTACAGGCTGCCGGGTCCCTTGGCCCCTTCGACGCCATCAATGTTGGCATGGGGCGTGGCTGGTCAGTTTTCGAGGTCATTGCTGCGGTGGAGCGCGCCCTGGGACGCCCCGTGCCGCACCAGATCGGTCCGCGCCGCGAGGGGGACCCTGCAATTCTGGTTGCCGATCCCTCCAGGGCTCGCGAGCAATTGCGATGGACAGCGCAGTACTCGTCCCTCGACCACATCGTGGAAACCGCTGTCCGGTGGCGCCTTGGTGCAGGATACAAGGTCACCCGAGATATTTCGAGCCGGCCTGATGTGCAGCGCCCGGTGGATGACCAAGTGTCGATCTAACAGGAGCGCCTCCGTGGTTGCTAACACTACCCAACCTTCGGTCACGCTCAATGACGCTCGCGCCATGCCTCGCCTGGGCTATGGGGTGTGGCAGGCGCCGCCGGCGGAGGCCGAGGCTGGCGTGAAGCAGGCGTTGGAACTCGGCTATCGCTCCATCGACACGGCCCAGGACTATGGGAACGAGGAAGCCGTTGGCCGCGGCTTGGCCCGGAGCGGAATCCCCAGAGACGATATCTTTCTCACGACAAAGGTGTTCAACAACGATCAGGGCTTCGATCAGACCTTGCGCGCCATGGAAGCCAGCCTGACGCGGTTGGGCGTGGACTACGTCGATCTCTATCTCATCCACTGGCCGTCCGCCTTTCGCGGGCTCTACCTCGATACCTGGCGGGCATTGATCCGTCTGCAGGAAGAGGGTCGCGCCAGATCAATCGGCGTTTCCAACTTCCAGCCGCCACATTTGCTCAAGCTGTTTGAGGAAACCTCAGTGGTTCCGGCTGTGAACCAGATCGAGCTGCACCCAATCTTTCAGCAGCGCGAACTGCGCAACTTCCATGCCCAGCATGGCATCGCGACAGAATCGTGGAGTCCCCTTGGACAGGGTACGCTGCTCGACCATCCGGTGTTAAACGCCATCGCCGAGAAGTATGGCCGCACACCAGCGCAGGTCATCTTGCGCTGGCATCTGGACAACGATCTGATCGCCATCCCCAAATCCGTGACGCCAGCCCGGATCGCGGAAAATTTCGCTGTGTTCGATTTTGCGCTCGATCAGGATGACAGGACGCTCATCGACGGCCTCGACAGCGCCGCGGGCCGCATCGGCCCCGACCCGGACACCGCCAATTGGTAACGCCCATTCAGAGGTGCTCAAGGGGACTTACGGCAGGGCGCTGACGGCGGGCGAAATCACGGCGCTGCGGAACCTGCCGCGCAAGCATGACGGCGGTGAGGTGGCATGGATCAACATCGCCGATGCTCAGTGTCTGACCCGAAATGAAGTTGGATGATATGTAAGCGCTGTTCTCAGGCCACGGCGCGGATGGGCGCGACGTAGGCTCAGGGCAGGAGCTCGTCGAGCCGGCTGTTGGGATGGCCCTGGACGATGCGGGTGATGACATCGGTGATGTAGCCCTGCGGGTCGATGCCGTTCAGCTTGCAGGTCTCGATCAGCGAGGCGACCACGGCCCAGTGTGTCAACGACGCCAAGGCCAGAAAAGTGCTCAGCGCCTTCACCGCCGACACGGCGCTGGTGCTCGCGCTCGACCCATGCGTGAGTGAGGAGTTCTTCAAGCCTTATGTAGCCTACAAGGCCGAGACGAGCTTCGTGGATGCAGTACCGCAGGCAAAACGGATAAAGCTCACCCTCAATATGCCTTTCGCGGAGATCAATGATCCGAAAAGCCTATGCAGGGACGTGACCCAGGTCGGGCACTATGGCAACGGCGATGTCGAGGTCGGCCTCAAGTCGCTCGACGAGTTGCCCTATGTGATGGGGCTCGTGCGGCAGTCATATGAGCGCCAGATGGGCGAAGGAGGCCAGGCATGATCACCGACCTCAAGCCCTATGCGGAATTCCAGGAGTCTGGGCTGCCGTGGCTCGGAAGGTTTCGGGGCATTG
>JAQCIA010000273.1 GCA_027620105.1 Verrucomicrobiota bacterium
TCCATGCGCAGAACCACCCGCTCGACCTGCGCCGCCGGAACGCACCTGTTTTCATGTCGTAAATCGCCAACGTTTCCCCGGATGCAGCCCCTCCGCCGCCTCAGCGTCTCTGCGGGAGACGTCCCATTCCCGCGCCGCCTCGCCTTACCCCAGCACGGCTTTGCGAAAATAGTCCAAAGTAAGTTTGATGCCTTCTTCAAACGACACCTTGGGCTGCCACCCCAGCTTCGTCTGCGCGAGCGTAATGTCGGGCTGGCGGACTTTGGGATCATCGGCGGGCAAAGGATCGAACCGCAGCTGGGACTTGCTGCCCGTGAGTTTGATCGTGTACTCCGCGAGCGAGCGCACCGTCATTTCCGTGGGGTTGCCGATGTTGATCGGCCCGGATTCCTGGCTCTTCGCCAGCAAATATATGCCGGCCAGCAAATCCGACACGTAACAGAAACTGCGTGTCTGGGATCCATCGCCGAACACCGTGATGGGTTCGTTCTTCAGCGCCTGGCTCAGAAACGCGGGCACGGCGCGACCGTCCCGCACGCGCATGCGCGGCCCGTAGGTGTTGAAGATGCGCACGATCTTGGTGTTCACGTTGTGGTAGCGCCGGTAGGCCATGGTCATCGCCTCGGCGAAACGCTTGGCCTCGTCGTACACACCGCGCGGCCCCACCGGATTCACGTTGCCCCAATAGGTTTCCGGCTGCGGATGCACCAGCGGATCCCCGTAGGTTTCGGAAGTCGATGCGAGCACGAAGGTGGCGTTCTTGGCGCGTGCCAACCCCAGTGCTTTGTGCGTCCCCAGTGCCCCCACCTTGAGCGTCTGAATGGGCAGTTCCAGATAGTCAATCGGGCTGGCGGGTGACGCAAAATGAAAGATGTAGTCCACCTTGCCGGGCAGGTAGATGAACTCCGTGACGTCGTGCTTGATGAAGCGAAAGGCTTCATTGCCGGCGAGATGCTCGATGTTGGCAAGATTCCCCGTGATCAGGTTGTCCAGGCAGATGACCTGGTGTCCATTCGCCAGCAGCAGATCGCACAAGTGCGACCCCAAGAATCCCGCGCCACCCGTGACTACAGAAACAGGCATGTCATGCCTCCCTTCGGCACCCTATGGCCGTGCGTCGTCCGTCAACACTGTGAATGTCCGCTGCATAAACACCTGCTGGCGCACAAGCCCTGTGCGATAGCCGACCACGCGCAGCGTATGCGTGCCGGCGCCAATCGCGTCAGGGTCCACTGAAAATCGGCGTCCCTCGTGCATCTGCCTCCCGTCCAAATAATACCGAAATGTCCGATAGTCAAAGCCTGAATGCGAGTGCGCATGCGGGCCCAGTTCCACATGTTCATTGCCGCCGATTTGTTCCAGGCCGGCCACGGTGAGCGAATCGCGCGGCTTCCAGGGTGCCGCCAGCGGATCGCCAAGGATGAGCAGTTGCAGTGGACACCGGATGGATTGATAAAAGCTTTCGATCATCGTGCAGCCCGAAGCGTAGAAGTAGTGGAAGTGCGCGCTCGGAAATTTTGACCAGATCGCGTAAGGCTCCGTGATGGTTCCCGCCGTGGCGGTGACGCCCGCCGCAATCCATTCCGTGATTTTGGTCTGGTCGCTGCTGTCCAGCACCGCGCCGGCGCTGGTCAGATGTTCGGCCATGCAGCCCGGGAGGTAGGTGTTACGGTCCGGATGCACATTGGCGGCACCGATTTGCAGTCCCAGTATCCCACGCACCCGCGAAGGTTCTGCGTTGGTGAGGAAGGCACGCACACCGAGACGGGCAAGATCATCTGCCGCGCCCCCCTGCTGCCAGGAGCGGCATGTGGAGCGGATATCGCCCGTTTGCACAAAATAGATGTCGCCCTGCGGCGCGGTTCCCTCTGCCTCCAGTCCCCGCTGCAGACAGGCCAGCACGGTCGCCACGGAGTTCCCGTGGGGCGGACGCGTGTAGCCCAGCATCATGGCGGGCAGCGGCAGATCGCGCCCGAGCCACTCGGCATATGCATCGAAGGTCTGCGGCATGGCCGGCTTGTCACGCGCCCCCATGACGCCGGCAAAGAGCGGCGACGCATACTGTCCCGCCTCCACCTCGCCGGGAACCGGCAGCTGGTTACGCAGAAACGTCAAGCCGAGCAGGGAGATCGAGGGATGCGTATCGATCCGAGTGGGAAAGTCCACCGAGTAAACCCAGGCCAGAATGTGCCCGTCGATCCCGCGTGACCGGCTCTCACGCGTCGCCGGATTCCAGATCAACCGCGCAAACTCGTCTGCCGACAGCGTTTCATTCGCCAGGACGTCCGCTGGCACGGCTAGGCGCACCACGTTCTCGTCCGGAATCTGGCGCATGGCCGCATAGGCCTTGCCCACTTCGATCGAATCAGCGGACTGCGCATTGATGAGCAACAGCACCTCATGCGGTCCGAGAGCCCACACGGGCCCAGCAAACAGCAATAGACAAAAGTGCAGTAAACGCATGCGGTCGTCCCCCGAACGCTGTGTCATCTTTCGGTGGTCTAGCCTACACCTGGAACCTGCGATTACGCAAATGTTTGCCTGGCGCGCCGGATTTCTCAGTCCGTTTCCATCACGCGACAAAACCCATTCACGTTGGTCGTGCCCACACACCAGAGCTTGTGCCGACGCGGCACGCGATTCGACTTGATGTTCTTGAACCCCGTCACGCTGGACAGGAGGTTCGTCGATGCCTTCATCACCCGAATTCCACAACCGCAGTCGCCGAGCGAGGTCACGTCGTACAGGTTGCTGAACCCGGCCACGCACGCGATGCGCCAACCCTGCGTCCCCGTCCCGCCTATACCGCTTCCAGATCCGCTTCATCTGGCGATAGCCAGACGCAGCAATGCCGCCACCGATACCAGCTTCACGCCGCCTGTCTTCACCTGACTAGGCAACTCCAAACGCCTGCGTTCCCCTGCACGCAATGCCACAACTCCCATCTGCCCCTCCTTCAGGGGTTGATGGGGACATTTCTAACGAGTTAACAGGGGGACATTTTCATAGAGTCACGCCTCCACGGCGCGGTTTGCTTGACACCTTGCGCCGCGCCCAGTATGGACGAGTCATGCAAGACGCAAAAAGCATCGTATTGATCGGCTTCATGGGCACCGGAAAAAGCAGCGTCGGCAAGGCCCTCGCCAAACGCCTCGACCTGACCTTTCTGGACATGGATGCCGTCATTGAGGAACGCGAAGGCATCCCGATTTCGGAAATCTTTACTTCGCTCGGCGAGGCGCACTTCCGTGCGCTCGAACGCGCGCTGACTCAGGAACTTGCCGAAAGCCACGGGCTGGTCATCGCCACCGGTGGCGGTATCGTGCTCAATCCCGACAACGCGCGCGATTTTTCCCGCAAAGGCCTGGTGGTCTGCCTCCAGGCACTCCCCGAAACGATCCTCGCGCGTGTGGCCCACGAAACCCACCGACCCCTCCTCGCCAACGGCGACAAGCTGACCACGATCCGTAAACTCCTCGCCAAACGCCAAGCCCTCTACGATGCCCTGCCTCACGAAATCGATACCGACGGTCTCACCGTCGATCAGGTCGCGGCCCGCGTGATCGCCCTCTATCGCCACGCACAAGCCTGAGCCGGACAGGACCCGCGCCACCGACCACGCACGCAACTTGCACGGAATGCTCCTGGACAGGCGCAAGCCAACTCAGGCACGACGCC
>JAQCIA010000274.1 GCA_027620105.1 Verrucomicrobiota bacterium
GACATGGTCAAGGCGCTCTTCAACGATCTTGCCTGGCGCGACCGGCACCACCTTGGCGCGGTGAACTCCATTAATTGGGCGCGTGTGCTGGCGCAGGTCGTCTATTATTTTTATGCCGCGTTTGCCGTCATGCGCGAGACAGGTGCAACGGGGGTGCGTTTCGCGGTGCCGACCGGGAATTTCGGCGATATTTTTGCGGGCTATGTGGCATTGCGCATGGGCTTGCCGATTCGCAAGTTGGTGCTGGCGACGAACGAGAACGACATACTGGCGCGTTTTTTTGCAACCGGTGAGTACCGCAAAGGCAGGGTGCAGGCCACGATCAGTCCGTCCATGGATATTCAGGTGGCGAGCAATTTTGCGCGCTACCTGTATTACCGTGTGGGCGAGGATCCGGAGCGCCTGCGCGGGCTGATGGCGGAGTTCGCCAAAACGGGGGCGTTGCGCGTGCCGCTGCTGGCGGGCGGCGTGGTGGACCCGCTATTTGTGGCGGGGCGCGGGGACACGGCGGCCACGCAGGCGACGATTCGCGAATTCTATGAAGATGCGAAAATGTTGCTCGATCCGCACACGGCGGTTGGGGTGCACGTGGGACGGCAGCACCTGGATGCCGACGCGCCCATGATCTGTCTGGCCACGGCGCACCCGGCAAAGTTCAGCGAGGCGATTCGTGACGCGGTGGGTGCGGACGTGGCGCGGCACCCGCTCCTGGACGCCCTGGCAGGCGCGCCGACGCGCGCGACGAAACTGCCGGCGCAAGTGGCGGCGGTGCGCGCGTATGTGGAGCAGCACGTCTAGCCGAGGCGGCGCCCCAAAAAGGTAGATTCATGAAAACATCACTGAAGACATTTACCTGCTGGGGGTGCGGCAACTGCTGCCGGGGGGATGGTTATGTGCAGGTGACGGACGCGGATACGGCAAGCATGGCGGCGCTCCTCGCGATCTCCGTGGAAACGTTCACGGAACGGTACACGGTGCTGAAACGCAACCGGCGCGGGTTGACCTTGCGCGACCAGGCGGATGGCGCATGCATTTTTTTGAAAGCGGACGGGGCCTGCGCAGTTTATGAGGCCCGCCCGCAGCAATGTCGGGACTTTCCATATAAATGGAATTATCCCGGGTGGGAAAATCTGTGCGAGAATTCGTGCAGTTTGGAGAAAGAGAAACCGAAATCGAACGCGACGCCGCGGGAGTGACGGTGGGATGGCGGGGCGGGCATGGCTCGCTGCCGCAGCATCACGGCATGCACGGGCCTCTGCTGGCGAGTGCGGTTTCAATGTTGGTGACGGGATGCCGAATGGCGATCCATGTCGTAAGGAATGAATGAAGAAAATTGAAGAATTCTCGCAGAAAATCAGCGCGCTCTTGCACGCTCGCAAGTCCGCGCTGTCGTTTGACGAGATCGCCGACGCACTCGATGTGCGCGGCAACATGCAGAAGAAACTGCAGAAGAGCCTGCACGACTTGATGCAAGCCGGGCAGATTGTGCAGATCCGCGATCAGCGGTATGCGGTGGGAAGCGCGGCGGATCTGGTGACGGGGACGCTGCAGGTGTTGCGGTCCGGTCACGCGATTGTGGCGGGCGCGGACGGGAACGTGTTTGTGCCGTCGCAGGACCAGGAGAACGCGCTGCCCGATGACCGTGTGCTGGTGCGTGTGACCCCGGGTGGCCAGGGGGATCGACCGGGCATGCCCAACGGCCGCGTCATCCGGATTCTGGAGCGGGCGCGCCATGAAATTGTCGGCACACTGAAACAGAGTGGGCGGTTCCTGATTGTGACGCCGATGGATGCGTCCTACGGGCGCGATTTCTATGTTCCGGATGCCAACGGTGCGCAACTCCAGGATCGCGTGATCTGCCGGTTCACGAACTGGGCGGACAAGCACGTCAATCCGGAAGGGGTGGTGATCGAGACGATTGGCCCGGCGGATGATCCTTCGACCGATACGCTGGCGATTATCAAGCACTACGGTCTGCCGGAGGCGTTTCCGCCCGAGGTGGTGCGCGAGGCGGAGACCGTTTCGGCCTTGTCAGAGCAACCCGGTGAGCGGCGCGATTGTCGCGGGCTGGTGACCTTCACGATTGATCCGGTGCGGGCGCGAGATTTTGACGATGCCCTGTCGCTCGAACCGCTGGCGGATGGCCAGGTGGAACTGGGCGTGCATATTGCGGACGTGAGTCACTACGTGCAGCTGGGATCGGCGCTCGACAAGGAGGCGCGGCAACGCGGGAACAGTGTGTACCTGCCGGACAAGGTGATTCCGATGCTGCCGGAGCAGTTGTCGAACGGCATCTGCAGTTTGCGGCCCAATGAAGACCGGCTCGCATTCACGGCGTTCATGACGCTCAACGCCGCGGGCCAAGTCACGAGCAGCCGCTTTGCCAAGACATTGATCCGGTCGCAGGCGCGGCTGACCTATGAACAGGCGATGACCGTGATCAATGGCGAGGCGATGGAAGGGCTGCCGGAAGGCGTGCGGACGCGCATCATTGCCGTGCATGCGCTGGCGCAGCAATTGCGCAAGAACCGGTTCGCGCGGCACGCGCTGGATCTGGACATGCCGGAGTGCGAGATCGTGATGGGGCCCAATGGCATGATTCAGGATGTGCGCGTGGTGGTGAACGATGCGTCGCACCAGCTCGTGGAGGAGTGCATGGTGGCGGCCAACGAGGCCGTGGCGCGCGAACTGACGGTCAAGGCCTTTGCGGTAATTTCGCGGCTGCATGAACCGCCGCGCGTCGAGAAGATCGAAGAGCTGCAGATTCAATTGACGCAGATGGGGTTGAAGCCAGGGGATTTGACCAATCCGCGCAACATGTCGCGGTTTCTGAGTACGGTGAAAGATGAGCCGCTGGTGATGCACATTCGCATGGCGGTGCTGCGCAGTTTGAATCGGGCGGTGTATTCGGCCGAGCAAGGCGGGCACTACGGTTTGGCGAAGACGTACTATGGGCACTTCACGTCGCCGATCCGGCGATACGCGGACCTGACGGTTCACCGGCAACTCGAGTCCCTGGTCGGGCGTCGACCGCTGGCCGAGGGTGAGAGCGAGCGCGGACACAAACCGCGGGCGGCCTATTCGCGCAAGGAATTGATCCCGGTGGCGGACAATTGTTCACGCACGGAGCAGATTGCCGACGAGGCGGAGCGGGCGCTGATCGAGATCAAAAAGTATCGCTACCTCGAGCAACAGCTCAAATCGGCGGATCCGCAGCCCATGGAAGGGGTGGTGGTGGCGGTGATGAATTTCGGACTGTTCGTGGAACTTGTGCATCTGCAATTGCAGGGGTTGGTGCATATTTCGCAGCTGTCCAACGCGTTTGTCCGGTATGACAGCGCGGCGCAGGCCTTGAAGGTGGGCGACGACGTCTATCAGGTTGGCTCGCGGATGCAGGTGCTCGCGGCGCGTGTGGATTTTGATCAGCGCAAGATTGATTTCGTGCCGGCGGGTGGGAAGGTCGGCGGGGATGCAGGAATTGCGCGAAGCGGTCGTGAGGGGCGTCGGGCCGGCGGGGCTGGGCGTGGGCGGGAGCGGCAAGATGGACCCCCGCGTCGGGACACGCAGCAGAGCGCATCCGGCCGCGGGAGTGGCGGACAGTCGCGTACCTCACGACGAGGTGGTGGCAATGCGGCGGGGCCGACTGGTGGGGGTGGGGCAGGCG
>JAQCIA010000275.1 GCA_027620105.1 Verrucomicrobiota bacterium
GGTGACGGACACCGTGATTCTGGCTTCGCAGGGAGTAGGCGTCTGCATGTATGTCGCGCGGGTCAACCACACACCGAAGCCTTTGATCCGGTACTCGCTGGACGTGCTGAAGGATGCGCGCGTGATCGGCATGGTGCTCAACAGCATCGAAATGCACAAGATCAGCAGCCTGTACTATACGTATCAGTATCCGAACTATGCGTATTACAGCAACGCCTACAGCTATGGGTACAGCTACGCCTATTATGGCGATCAAGCCGATCTCGAGAGCAAGAAGTTCAAGCGTCGGGGCGGCGTGCTGCAGGGGGGGCGGCGGACCTTGAGCAAGTGGTTTACGGACACGTTCCTGCCAACGTCGTGAGCGGCCAACCGCGGCCAACGCCCGGGGCACCAATATGCCAAACAGCAGTCGATCACATACCCGCACGCATGTGACGTGGATCGCGATGATGGACCTGGCCTGCCTGTTCGTCGCGACCATCGCAGGTGTCTATCTGCGCCTGGGCGGTGACGAGGCGGCCGAGTATTTCTCACGCAATATGCAGGGCATTGTGCTGCTCTGCGCCGGGATCCTGGTGGCCAATTACGTCGCCGGCAGTTACCGGATGCAGCACACCTTTTCACGATTCAACATGGTCGTGACCTGGCTCTTCTCACTCTTCTTCGCCTTGCTGCTGCTGGCCGTCACGTCGTACAGCATGATGCAAACGACCCTCGGGCGCGGGGTGCTCGCGCTTACCCTCGGGGTCTACAGCCTGCTGGCGCTATCGCTGAAGCTCGTCCTGTACCAGCACATGTTTCGCGGCCAGGTCTTTCTCTGTCGCTGCGTCATCATCGGCGAGGGAGGGCGGGCGATCGCGCTGCGACGGGTGGTTGAAAGCGACTTCGTGCTGCCCCCGCACAAGGTCGTCGCCAATATCCGGATCACGGACATGGAACAGAGCGAACCGCCAGCGGATGCCGTGGTTGATGGTATCGCCGTGTTGAATTGCCCGGTCGCCAATCTTGACGCACTTATTCGCAGCCTCGGCGTCAGCCTCGTGATCGTCGGTCGGGAAGATCCCGAGCACGCCTCGCTGCTCTACCCGAAGCTGAAACGGTTGCGGTTCGAGGGCGTGGAGGTGCTCAGCCCGCTGAGCGTATATGAGATTTATCGCGGCATGTCGCCGCTGGAGTTCATCAACGAGGAAATCCTGATGCAAGCCAGCCTCGAGTCGAGCCTGCCGCTGGTCCGCCGCGTCAAGCGGCTGATTGACTTGACCGTGTCCATCCTGGCGCTGCTGGTGCTGCTGCCGGTGTTCGCGATCATCTACGTGTTGATCAAACTCAGCGCGCCGCGCCATCCGGCCTTCTACTCGCAAACGCGTGTGGGGCAGTTCGGACGTCGCTTCGAGATCCTGAAGTTCCGGTCGATGGCACCCCAGGCCGAAGAATCCTCCGGGCCCGTCTGGGCCAGTGTGCATGACCCGCGCATCACACCCCTCGGGCATGTGCTGCGGCGTTTTCGGCTCGATGAGCTGCCGCAGTTCGTGAACATCTTGCGGGGCGAGATGAGCCTCGTCGGTCCACGCCCCGAACGCCCGGAGATGATTCGCGAACTTGAGGCGCAGGTGCCCTTCTTCAGCGAGCGCGAGATGATTCCGCCAGGACTGACGGGCTGGGCGCAGGTCCGCTATCCCTATGGAGCCACCATTGCGGATGCCAGTCGCAAGCTCGAGTTCGACCTCTATTACATGAAGCACCTGTCGCTTAGCCTCGACCTGCAGATTCTGTTGAGCACCCTGCAGATCGTCATGTTGGGCAAGGAACGCGGCACATGAACAGTCCCGCACCTTTCTCCCGCGCCGCGCCACCCGATCCCGGCGCGCTTAACGACCTCATCTTGCTAATTCCCGTGTACAACGACTGGGAGTCCCTCCAGTTGCTTCTGCCCGAGATCGATCGCGCCCTCGCCGGCACGCCGGTCCGCGTCCGCGTCCTGGTCGTCGATGATGGCTCCACGCAGGCGCCGCCGTCGCCCTGGCCCTCCGCCGGGTTGCGCGCAATCTCCCGCGTGGAGCGCCTGGCGCTGCGGCGGAACCTGGGTCACCAGCGGGCCATCGCCATCGGCCTCTGCCACGTCTGGGAGCATTGCCCCTGCGACGCCGTGCTGATCATGGATGGCGACGGCGAGGACGCGCCCGCCGACGTCCCGCGCCTGATGGAAAAATTCCGTGTCGAGGGCGGCGGCTCCGTCGTCTTCGCCGAGCGCACGCGCCGTTCGGAAACGCTGAGCTTCCGCGTGTGCTACCAGCTCTACCGCGCGGCACACCTCGCACTCACCGGAATCCATGTGAAAGTGGGCAACTTCAGCCTCGTGCCGCGCGCGATCCTGGGGCGTCTCGTGATCGTTTCGGACCTCTGGAACCACTACGCCGCCGCCGTCTTCAAGGCGCGCCTGCCACACAGCGGCATCGCCACGCACCGCGCCGTGCGCCTGCGTGGGCAATCGCGCATGAATTTCGTGGCGCTCGTCGTCCACGGGTTGAGCGCCGTGTCGGTCTTCTCCGACCTGGCGGGCGTGCGCCTGCTGATCGGTTCCGGGGTCGTGCTGCTGGGCGCCCTGGGCGCGCTCGCGCTCACCCTGGGGGTGCGCCTGCTCACGGGCGGCGACATTGGCATGTGGACCGCCGTCGGCAGCGGCATCCTGCTCGTGCTCCTGCTGCAGGTTGGGGCCTTCGCCCTGCTCGCCTGTTTCATCACGCTGGGGGCCCGCAACAATTCCGCCTTCATCCCGCAACGGGACTATCGGAATTTCGTGGATGCGGCCGCGGTGCTGTACGACACAGATGAGCACACGTAATTACGTCGGCGGCGAACTCTCGCTGTTCGCGCAGGCCCGCAACTGGAAGCGGTATTTCGGGCGGCACCTGCGCCAGGCCCTCGTGGGCGACGTGCTCGAGGTCGGCGCCGGCCTCGGCGAGACCACCCGCGCGCTCTGCGACGGCCGGCAATCCGCGTGGACTTGTCTCGAGCCGGACCCTGCGCTCGGGGCGCAACTTTCCCGCACCGTGGCTGGCCTCGGCTTGCGCACACCGGTTCGCGTGGTCACCGGAACGCTGGCCGACCTGCCGCCGGAGCAGCGCTTCGACGCCGTGATCTACATCGATGTGCTGGAGCACATCGCGGACGACCGTGCCGAACTGATGCGGGCGGAAGCGCACCTGAAGCCCGGCGGGCGCCTTGTGGTGCTCGCGCCCGCGCACATGGCGCTGTTCAGCGAGTTCGATCGCGCCATCGGGCACCACCGGCGCTACAATCGCGCCATGCTGAGCGCCGTCGCACCGCCCGGAGTGGTGAAGGAGCGTCTGTTCTACCTCGACGCTGTGGGCATGCTCTGCTCGCTCGCCAACCGCGTGCTGCTGCGTCAGGCACAGCCGAGCTTGGGCGCGATCCTGTTCTGGGATCGCGTGCTCGTGCCCGTCTCGCGCGTGGTAGACGTCCTGCTGGGCTATGCCCTCGGGCGCTCGGTGATCGGGATCTGGCGCATGCCCGCGGGGGCCGGGGAGTCCACGTGAACGCGGCGGTGACAGGCCTGCTGGCGGGGGGCGCCGCGGCGCTGGCCGCGTCCGGCATCTGGCTGGCCGTGGCCCGCTGCCGCGCCGGTGCCTG
>JAQCIA010000002.1 GCA_027620105.1 Verrucomicrobiota bacterium
ATTTTGAGGACAGTTTTGTGTTGTCCGGCCGACTGGGCTACGACTATTCCGAGCGCTGGGGCTTCGAACTTGTGGGGCACATCGCGCCGGATTTAGAGGCGAATGATCGCAATACGCCGCAGCTGGATGCGAACGGCGATCCGGTTCTCGATGCGAACGGCAATTTCATCATTGTTTCGGTGCCGCGCACGGATGTGGACAACACCTACGCTGCGGGATTGGCGCTGGACGGTCTCTATCACTTCACCCGCTGGGAGCGTCTCGATCCCTATCTGGCAGCGGGGATGGGGTTCTTCTGGTACGGCGACTCTTCCGATGGTGAAAATTTCAGCCCATCGGTGCGCGTCGGTGGCGGCGTGATGTATCACTTCAATGATGAGTGGGGCATGCGCGTGGACCAGCGCACCTTCGTGGCTGGCAACGACACGGAAGCCCACATGATCATTGAGGGTGGCCTGGTCTGGAACTGGGGCGCGCGGTTGGCGGAGGATTTCGTGGCCAGCGGTGGTCCTTTGGATAGCGATGGCGATGGCTTGTTGGACGAAGACGAAGCCATCTGGCGGACCGACCCGCTGGATCCCGACACGGACAAGGATGACCTCCGCGACGGCGAGGAAGTGCACAAATACAAGACGAATCCGCTGGATCCTGACACGGACATGGATGCGTTGAAGGATGGCGCCGAAGTGCACAAGTACGGCACCGATCCGACGAAGCGCGACACGGACAACGGGGGCGTGGCAGACGGGCATGAAGTGATTGAGGACAACACGAATCCGCTGGACCCCACGGATGATTTACAGCTCTTCGAGCTCTACCTGCAATTCGATTACGACAAGGCGATCATCAAGCCCCAGTACTATCCGCAACTGGACGTGATTGCCAAGGTGCTTGAACGCGATCCGGGTGCCACCGCGCGAATCGAAGGGCACGCCGACAAGCTGAAGAAGTCGAAGTCCACCTACAACAAGAAGCTGTCGAAGGACCGGGCGAGTGCTGTGTTGGACTACATCGCGAAGCATGGCAAGATCAGTGCCTCGCGGATGGAAGCTTTCGGCTACGGCTTTGACCGCCCCAAGGCCGCAAATGATCCGGTGACCGGGAATCCCGAGAACCGCCGGGTTGAGGTGTATATCCGCCGTTCCGCGCTGGCGACTGACGCGCCGTGAGCGGCCGGCATTGACGCGGTGCCCGCACCAGAGCGGGCGCCGGCTCGGGCCGCAGCGGTGTGCCGCGCGGCAAAGTCCCAGGAAAGCGTGAGCCCGTGCGGATTCTGAACAGATACCTCCGGACCAGCTTCATCGTCACGTTTCTGATGTCGCTGATGGTCATCACATTCGTGATGTGCATCGGGATCCTGTTCAAGGTGACGGATCTGATTGCGCTGGGCGTCAGTTGGCAGCCGGTTCTGCGCTTGCTCATGTTCGGCTTTCCACGGGCCCTGACCTACTCGATTCCGGTCAGTGTGTTGACGGCTTGCCTGCTGGTTTTCGGGCGTTTGTCGTCCGACGGCGAAATCACGGCCATGAAGGCATCCGGCATCGACATGCGGGATATCGTGCGTCAACCCTGCATCATTGCGGGGCTGCTCAGTTTATTCTGCATTTTCAACAACAACGAAGTGGTTCCGATGGGGCACCTGGCCGGGCGGATTCAGTTGGCGCAGCTCGGGGTGGAGGCGCCGTTAGATTTGCTCGAAGAGGGGCGGTTCATCCAGGACTTTCCCGGAATGACGATGTACATCGGGGAAAAACGCGGAACCAAACTGTATGGTGTGCGCATCTACGATTTGCGCAAAGAAGGCATCCGGCGCGAAATTCGTGCCGCCACCGGCGTGGTGCGGGAAGAACCGCGGGGCGGAATCTCGCTGGAACTGTTCGATGTGCGCATCGACCCCTTTGCTGACGGCCGGGCGCGGCCTACTGCGAGTCGTGGATCGTGAACGTGCCGCGGCATGGAAAGGGCGGCAATTATCGACCGGACGAAGATGATCAGACCCTGTGGCCGCTGTTGCGTGATATCAGGACAGCCGCACAGGATCATCCTGAATTCAGTCCGGAGGATCTCGTGCGCTATGTGTGCAGCTTGCGCGTGGAGGTGCATAAGCGGCTATCGTTGGGGGCCGCCTGCATTGCCTTTGCACTGCTCGGGATCCCGCTGGGCGTGAAAGCCCATCGCAAGGAATCATCCGCGGGCATCGCCATCAGCCTGCTCGTGGTGTTCTGCTACTATGCCTTCCTGCTGGCGGCGGACGCATTGGAAAAACGGCCGGAATTCCAACCGCATCTGCTGGCGTGGGTTCCCATTCTGCTGGCGATCGGCATTGGCGGGTGGCTGGTCAAGCGCCACAACTAGTGTCGGCGTCCAATGCCTCCTGGCTGCGGACCTGTCGGGTTGGAGTGGCTTTTGGCCGGCCATAGCCGACATGAGGTCGGATCTGCCGTAAGTGTCATCGTGAAAGAAGTGAAAGGCGCAATACAACGGGGGCACGGCGTCACGAACGTTGCGTATGGGCAACAATCGGGATGCAGGGCCGTCAGGGCCGCCACCCGCCCGGAGGCGGGACCCATGGAATTGCAGTTTCCAATCCGATTCTGATTTGTTAAGAGTGCGTGGCCCCGAAACACAGGGAAATTCAAGGAAGGGATGCCGGCTATGGCCACGCTGACAATCGAACAAATACTATCCACGCTGCCGCACCGATATCCGATGTTGCTGGTGGATCGCGTGATCGAATGCGACGACGAAAAGCGGATTGTCGGCATCAAGAACGTTACCGCGAACGAACCCTTTTTTCAGGGGCATTTTCCCGGGAACCCGGTGATGCCCGGCGTGTTGCAGCTGGAAGCCATGGCGCAAACCGGCGGGATTTTGATGGTTCGTATTCTGCAGGCTACAACCCACGCGGGCGGCACGCCCTATTTCATGGCACTCGACAACGTGAAGTTTCGCAAAGTGGTGCGCCCCGGCGATCAATTGCGGATCGAGTGTGAACTCACGCAGTCCCGCTCGCGAACGGCACGCTTCGTGGGGCGCTGCCTGGTGGACGGCCAGCTCGTATCCGAGGCGGAATTGATGTGCATGATAGCCAAGGAAAGCGCGCCGGCATGACCGTTGTCCACCCGTCAGCGGTTGTCGCCAAAGAAGCGGTACTGGGCGAGGGAGTCGAGGTCGGCCCTTTTTGCGTGGTCGGTCCACAGGTGGTCATCGGCGACGGCACCAGGCTGATGTCGCATGTGGTGCTTGATGGGCGCACGCGCATCGGGCAGCGCTGCATCGTGTTTCCTTTCGCATCGCTTGGCACGCAGACGCAGGACCTGAAATTTCGCGGTGGGCAAACGTCCGTGGAGATTGGCAACGAGACGACGATCCGTGAATATGTGACGGTCAACGCCGGCACGAACGAGGGCGAAGTCACGCGTGTGGGCTCGGGATGTCACATCATGGCCTATTCGCATGTGGCGCACGCCTGTCGCGTCGGCGATGGGGTGATCATGGCCAACGGGGCGACGCTGGCCGGCGAAGTGGTGGTGGAGGATCTCGCGACCATCGGGGGGCTGGTCGGCGTTCATCAGTTTGTGCGCATCGGCACGATGTGCATGATTGGCGGATGCAGCAAGCTGACGCAGGATTGCATGCCGTACATGATTGTGGACGGCAATCCCGCCAAGGTGCATGGGATCAATCGCATCGGGCTGCAGCGCAAGAACGTGGGTGAGGATGCACAGCATCAGTTGAAGCAGGCCTTCCGGATCATGTGCCGGGAGTCGCATACGACGAGTGAGGCACTGCAGAAGATCGAGTCGGAACTACAAGGGGGGCACGAGTTGAATCATCTCGTGGCCTTCATCCGCGCATCCGAGCGTGGCGTGATAAAGTGAACCGGTTCCGCCGGTACCGGGGTGAGCGTATGACCATGCGTGTGAGATTGGCGGTCTTCGCGGCTGCTGGCGTACTGGGTGTGATGCCTGGCGCCCTAGCCGATACCATCACGCTGTCCAGCGCGCCTGCACAACCCGACCATGGGATTTCCACGGATGAAGCCTACATCAACTTCAGCTTCGATCAGGTGACCATTCCTACCTTCGCGAGCCTGGTGGGCAAGCTGACGGGCCGGAAGATCGTGGTGGCCGATGACGTGACGCGCAAGCTCACGGTGATCTCGCCAAAAATACGGCGTGATGAGGCGTTCTCGCTGTTTGTCTCCATTCTGGAATCCGCGGGCTGTTCCGTGGAAAAGGATGGAGGGATTGACCGGGTCGTGCTGCTGGCGGAGCGTGCCAGCACACTCGCACCGGTGGTCGGCGTGGACGAGGCACTGCCGACCGAAGGCATCGTCACGAAGATCTTTCGCTTGAAGCACGTGACCGCTGTGGACATGCGCAGGGTGCTGGAACCAAAAGTGCGGGGAGGTCGTCTGGGCGCGGTGGGGGTGATTGAAGACACCAACCACCTGGTGGTGACCGACACGGCGGAAAGCATTCGGCGCATAGAGAAGATTGTGGCCGAGGTGGACCAGGCCGGTCTGGCGCGGATCACGGAACTGGTGACGCTCAAGTTCGCCAGCGCGCAGGATGTGGCGCGCGAATTGAACGCCACCCTCGGCGGCACGGATACGACCGGCGAGCAACTGCGCCGGCGCCTACCCGCAGTGGGTGATTCGCCGGCGGAAGACGGCAGGCATGCCATGGTCGTGGCGTCTTCACACGCGAACAGCCTGTTGCTGGTGGGCACGGTTTCCCAGAACCAAGAGCTGAAAGACCTCATCGCCAGGATCGACGTGGACACGCCCAGCGGGCGCGGGCGCCTGAACGCAATCTTCCTGAAGTACATCGGGGCGGTAGATGCCGCCAAAAATTTGAAAGCGTTGCTTGGGCAGCCCGAATCCGCCACGGGACAGGGCGCCGTGGCCAGCATCAACCGCCGCGAGATCGCCATTGAACCCAGCCTGGAAAACAACGCCCTGCTGGTGGATGCCAGTCCGGGCGACTTTGAGGTGGTGCGCAAACTGGTGGATCAACTGGATCGCATGCCGGAGCAGGTGCATATTGAGGTGATCATTGCTGAGCTGACGGAGGGCGACGGCCTCGACATCGGCGTCGATATGGCGGCCCTCGACCTGCCAGGCGAGGTGGGGGACTACACCGTCCAGGGCAGCAGCACGACGCGCAGCAGCACCGAGAGCCTGCTGGATGCGGTCCAGAACGGAATCTTTCCGAGCGGCTTGTCGGTGGGGGTGGCCCACGGCACAGGGCTCGATGCTTCCGGGAACGTCATCGTGGGGTATCCGGGGATCATCAGCATCAGCGCGATCAAAAAGGACTCGCGCTTCAAAATCCGTTCCAACCCTTCCTTGATGGCGCAGAACAACCGTGAAGCCAGCGTCAGTATTGTGAACGAGATTCCTGTTCTGAAATCCACGATTGAAGGGGGCTCGGGAACGTCTCGCGATGTGATTCAGAATATCGAACGCATCGATGTGGGGATTAAGCTTAAGCTCACGCCGCATATTCTTCCGGGTGGCGAAGTCCGCATGGAGCTGAATCCAAGCATTGAGGCGGTGATTGATCCGGGACCGACGGACCAGCCTTTTACGCCGACGATTGCCAAGCGCGAAGTATCCACCACGGTCACGGTGCAGGACGGCGAGGTTATTGTGATTGCCGGGCTGACGCGGGAGGATTCCACCAGAATGGTGCAGCGGATTCCGTATCTGGGATCCTTGCCACTGGTCGGCTGGCTGTTTCGGCACACCGTGGAAGCCCGTGAGAAGACCAATCTCCTGATTTTCGTGAGACCTCGAATCGTCAAGGACAGCGCGGTGGCGGCCGCGATTCGCACAGATGCCGCGCTCAAAACCGGGCTGAAGCACGATGACGACCAGCCCTGAGGCCAGGCAGCCGGGTTCGCCAGGCGCAGAGGGGGATCACCTGCGTGCCCTGGGGGATTCCACCGGACTTCCGGTACTGGAGCATCTGCCAGCGGAAATCCTGGATGCCTCCCTGATCAAAGATCTCTCGCTGGAATGGGCACGGACGCATTGCCTTTTGCCGGTCACGGTGGACGGGCAGGCCTGTGTGCTCACCGCCGATCCTGATCAAGTTGCACCGCAGGAATATCTGGCGTTGTTGCTGGGGCGCGAGCTGCAGCCGATACTCGCGTCCCGGGCCTTGATCCTGGCCGGTATTGAGCAGTGCTATTACAGCCGGGAATCATCGCCCGGGGACTTTCTGAAGGATCTGGCCCGCAGTGAAGGGCCGCCGGTGACGGCGACGATCCCGGCCAGCGCGGACCTGTTGCAGGTTGCCACCGAGGCACCGGTGACCCAGCTTGTGAATCTGATTCTGCTCGAGGCGGTCAAGCGCCGCGCCTCGGATATTCATTTCGAGCCCTTCGAGTCCCGCTTGCGCGTGCGCTATCGCATCGATGGCGTCCTTTACGAGCAGGCGGGCCCGCCCAAGCACCTGGAAGAATCCCTGGTTTCGCGACTGAAGGTGATGGCGCGCATGGACATTGCGGAAAAGCGCCTGCCGCAGGATGGCATGGCGCGGGTGCGGGTGGGCGAGCGCGAAATTGATGTGCGCGTATCCACGATTCCCGTGGCGGAAGGCGAACGCATGGTGCTGCGTTTGCTGGACAGCCGCTCCGCGCTATTGCCATTGTCTGCGCTTGGGATGGCGGAAGGGATGCGTGCGACCTTTGAGCACACGCTGACGGGTGCCGATGGCATGGTGGTGGTGTGCGGTCCCACGGGTGCCGGCAAGACGACCACACTCTATGCAGCGCTGGGCCTGCTCGATGCTTCCCGCCGGAATATTCTGACGATCGAGGACCCCATCGAGTATCAACTTTCGAACATCGGGCAAATGCAGGTGAAGCCGAAGATCGGCCTAACCTTCTCGAACGGCCTGCGTCATATTCTGCGCCAGGATCCGGATGTAATTCTGGTGGGCGAGACCCGTGATCTGGAAACGGCTGAAATTGCTATTCGCTCGGCGTTGACGGGGCATCTGGTCTTCACGACGTTGCACACCAGCGACGCACCGGGTGTTATTCTGCGGTTGATGGACATGGGGGTGCCAGCGCCACTATTGGCGGCCTGCCTGCGCAGCGTGCTGGCGCAGCGGTTGGTGCGGCGGCTTTGTCCGGTCTGCAAGCGATCAACCCTGGTCGCAGGCGTGGCGCGCGGTGTACCCTCGCCGATGATGGCGGCGATGGCTGGGCGACCAACCTGGGAACCGGTGGGGTGTGGCGAGTGCCTGGAAGGGTTCAAAGGGCGTCTGGGGCTTTTCGAGTTCATGCCCGTGGGGGACAGTTTGCGTGAGGCCATGCGCAGTGGTGCTTCGGGATTGAGCAGCTTGCGCCGCGTGGCAGCGGCAGCGGGGATGGTGACGTTGCAGGACGATGCGCAGGCCAAGGTACTGGCTGGCCAGACGAGTCTCGCTGAAGTGTTGGCGGTGCTGGCCTAGTGGTTCGTGCCGTGGCGTGCCGTTCTGACCAGGGCTCCCAAGTCGATCCTCGTGTGAACGCCGGCTACTGGATGGTGCTCCATGTGATTTTGCCCGCACCGAGAAGCATGCGTTGGTGCTATGAAGACGTTTGAATACAGAGGCTTCGACACGGCCGGGCAAAGTTGCCGGGGACTCGTCGAGGCGTTGAATCCCAAAGATGCACGCGAGAAATTGGCGACTGGCGGGATCCTTGCGGAACGGTTGTCCCCGACCGGTCGCCCGCTGCGATTTCGCGCCGAGGCGCGGGCTAATTTCTATCGTGAGTTGATGGCCCTGTTGACGGCCGGCATTCCGCTGGTGCGGGCCCTCGAGCTGTTGATCACGGCCGCGCGGCACACCACCACAGGCACACTGCTGGCTGGCGTACGGGATCGCGTACGTGAAGGGCGGTCGCTGGCCGATGCGCTGGCCGCCGTCGGCGCATCCGTGACGAAGCTTGAGCATGCCGTGATTCATGCGGGTGAACGCGCCGGGACGCTGGCAACCATGCTGGGACGGCTGGCGGATTTTCTGGATGATCAGGAACAACTGCGCGAACGCGTGCGACGGGCCTTGATTTACCCGAGCCTGGTCGTGGGGGTCGGTTTGTGTGTCGCCGTGGTGATGCTTGGCCTGCTCGTCCCCAAGACCGAATCCCTGCTGGCCGGCAGCGGGCAAAGTCTACCCATGCTGACGCAAGTCATGCTGGCACTGGGGCGATTCATCATCCACTGGGGAGCCTTAGTCGTGATTGGTGCGGGTGCAGCCTGGTGGGGCTGGCGTCGGCGGATGTCGGGTGACGAGGCCTATCGGCGGGATTGGAATGCGCGTCTCTTTCGCCTGCCCCTGTTGGGGCGGGGCTATGCGCAATTGTGCAGTTTACGGTTTACGCAGACGCTGGCCATTCTGCTGCGGGGCGGGGTGTCGCTGGTGGACGGCGTGTCCCTGGCTGGTCTGGCCACGGGCAGTCCCTGGCTGGCGCAGCTGGCCGCGCAGCAGTCCGAGGCGGTGCGCCACGGCGCCCGCCTTTCCGAAGCGCTCGGCCGCATCACGCCGCTGGCTGGCACGCTGCCCGGCTGGGTGCAGGTGGGCGAAGAGAGTGGGGATCTGGCCGGCATGCTGGAGCATGCGGCAACCCGAACGGCAGAGCATTGGGATCGCTACGTGAGCCGGGCGCTGGCGCTCATGGAACCACTCCTGATTCTTGCCATCGGCTCCTTCGTGCTGCTGATCACACTTTCCGTGCTGTTGCCGGTGATGACGCTGAGCCGCGCCATGTCACCGACGTGAGCTTGCGCGGTTCGCACGCCATCGCGAATCAATTCACGACGCGAATCGGCACGTCGTAAGTTTCTTCTTCCGCATCCTGCCGTTTCACGCGGATGGTGACAGCCTTGCCGTCGAGGTCTTTGGAGAAATTCCGAAAAATCAGTTCAATCCGGTACATGTTTTCGTTCATGGGGTGGGATGAGGATTCAATCTCGCCAGGTGGGACGATGATTTCCAGCAGGGCCATGGGTTCCGGCGTGCGACTACGAATGACAATCTGCTGTGAGAAGGGGGCATCGGTTGGCAGCCGGCTGACGAGCGTCAGTTGGTTGGGGGCCACAGTGACGCCGCGGATTCGGGTCAACATCACGGGGATATCAATGCGCGGCTGTTTGGGCATGTCCGTGAGAACGCCGATGCTGCCTGACAAATACACGGATGAGTTGGCGTAATTCGTGATCGCGCTGATGTTGATCGTGTAGGAGCGTCCGGCGGTATTCTCGACAAAAGTGGCCGTGCAGAAATCCGCCTTGGTGGCGTCAACGCCGGTGACTGTGTACGCTTCCGGTGTATTAAACGTGATCTGCACATCGCTCCGTGCGTCGGGTGCCGCGGCGCTGATTTGCAGCATCACCTGCTGTGGACGGTAATCAATATCGCGCTGCACATGGCCCTTCATCTCCAAGCTGAACTGCGGAGTCTTGGGATCATTGGATTCAACATAGATGGTTTTGTGTTGATCGCCCGTGCGCCCGGTGAGTGAAAGTTTTGCTGAGATTTCCACGGTACCGCCCGGGGGAACGTTGTTGGCCGCCGGTGTGGCGGTTGTACAGCCACAGGTCGCATGCACGCGGTTGATGATTAGTTCGGCGTCGCCGGCATTGCGGATGGCAAAGAGATGCGTGATGTCCTCCGTGCCGGGGACAGTTCCGAAATCGTACACGGGTACATCGCAAACGATGGTGGGGGCCAATTCCTGCGCATGGGTTGCGCCCGCCAGGGTTATCAATATCAGCCAGGCCAAAACATGTGGCATCGCATCACTCCTCGATATTCGACCGCAGCTTCCAAGAAATAAGTTTAAGCGAGGGAGGGGCGACTGTCAAACGAGGCGCACGTTCATCGCTCGTTATCGCGTCCTGGCTGTTGTTCGGTAGCGCGGTGAGCACATGTGGATCCGGATGGGGTGAGGGATGTTTACCCTTCCGAACAGCGCTGCTCGGGTGCCGCTGGCGAGCGGCCAATGCATCGCTGAAGGGCGTGAGGAAGGCCTGGTGTGTCTTTTGCCTTTTCGGTCGCGCGGGGGGGTGCTGTAATGCCCCCCGCAGACGAGATATCCCATGCGCACGCTGATCATCGACAATTACGATTCGTTCACATTTAACCTGTATGAAGCGCTGGCCTGTATCAATGGTGCGGAACCCATTGTCGTCCCCAACGACGGCGTCACACTGGCTGAGATTCGCGCACGCGGGGTGGACAACATCGTCATCTCTCCGGGCCCCGGTCGTCCGGAACGGGTGGAGGATTTTGGTGTGTGCGGGGATGTCTTGCGGCAGATGGATCTGCCTGTTCTAGGAGTCTGTCTGGGGTGCCAGGGACTGGGGAGCGTCTTCGGTGCGCGGGTCGTGAACGCCCCCGAGCCGATGCACGGACGCGCGAGTGTGATCCTGCATGACGGCGACGAACTCTTTGCCGACATTCCGCAGGCGTTCACGGCGATTCGCTATCATTCGCTGGTTGTGGATGGGACCCTCCCGGCCTGCCTGCGCCGGATCGCCTGGACCGAAGACGGCATCGTCATGGGCCTACGGCACCGCGCGCGTCCCTTGTGGGGGGTGCAATTTCATCCGGAATCAATTGGTACGGAACAGGGCCATGCACTGCTGAAAAACTTCTGCCGACTCACGGCGGCCTTCCATGCCTTGCGTCCCGAGCGTCCGACCACAACGCACGGATTAAGGGCAAGCGGCGGGCAGGGTGGCCCCCGCCCCGTCGATTCCGATTGCAAACGCCCCCCGCGGGAGGGAGCAATCCCGCGGGCCCAGTTGCGGTGGCAGCGTGTGGCGTTGCCGGGAACGGCAGAAGATCTCTTTTGCGGATTGTATGGCGACGCGACACATGCCGTCTGGCTGGATAGCAGTCGCCCGGATCGAAAAAATGCGCGGTTCTCCTTCATGGGTGTCCCGGATACTCCCGGCGATATTTGGCGATATGATATCCGTGCGCGCTGCCTGCTGGCAGGCGATGGGACACGGCGCGGGGAGGGCTCGGTTGATCTATTTGCCGCGTTGCGCGCGGAACTTGCGGTGCGCCACTGCCCCGTCGCCGATCTGCCCTTCGATTTCCAGGGAGGACCGGTCGGCTACTTCGGGTACGAAATGAAGGCGGCCTGCGGCTATCGCGGTGCGCACGGTTCGCCGCATCCGGACGCGGCGTTCATCTGGCTCGAACGCTTCCTGGCGGTCGACCACGCCGAATCGGTGGTGTATGCGGTCTGTATCGAACGGTCGGGTACGCACGCACCGTCGGACGCCTGGCTGAAGTTGATTGCGCAGAAAATAACCGATGTGAAACCAGCCCCGGCCATGCCCATTGCTGCGTTGGCTGGCGCGCCCATGGTGTCTGCGCGTCCTTCGCGATCAGAGCCGCAGTACCGCCGTGATATCGCCGAATGCCAGCGCCTGATTCGCGAAGGTGAAAGTTACGAAATCTGCCTTACCGACACGTTGCACGTGGCCGAGCGCATTGATCCGCTTCGGTTGCACCGTCTGCTCCGGCGCAGCAATCCAGCCCCCTTCGCGGCATTGCTTCAGTTTCCAGATTTTGCGGTGGTGTCCTCATCGCCGGAGCGGTTCCTGCGGCTGGATCGTGATCGCGTGATCGAAACAAAGCCGATCAAGGGAACCTGTCGCCGAGGTGCCAATGCGGCCGAAGATGAGACACTGCGGGAAGCGTTGCAGCAAAGCGTCAAGACACGGGCTGAGAACTTGATGATTGTGGATCTCATGCGCAACGACCTGGGGATCGTTTGCACACCGGGCTCGGTGCAAGTGCCAGTGCTGATGCAGGTGGAGACGTTTGCGACCGTGCATCAACTGGTCAGCACGGTGCGGGGCAGGGTGCGGCCGGACGTGGATGCCGTTGCCTGTGTGCAGCAGACTTTCCCGGCCGGCTCGATGACTGGTGCGCCCAAGCGCCGCACCATGGAGATCCTCGACCGCCTGGAACAGGAAGCCCGCGGCATCTATTCCGGCGTGATCGGATATTTTGGGTACAACGGGACGGCGGAGTTTTCCGTGGTCATCCGCACCGCAGTGGTGGATGCGAGTCAGGTGACCGTGGGCACGGGCGGGGCCATTGTGGCGCTTTCCAGCGTGGAGGACGAGGTCGCCGAAATGACGCTCAAGGCGGACGTGCTGTTGCGCGTGATCGCCGCGGTGCGGCAACCGCAGCCCGCGTAACCGTCGGCTAGCGTGCGGCCTGGCGCCGGGTGGCCAGGTATCGCACCAATTCCGTGGCCATGGTGTTCGATTCCGTGTGCCGCGTTAACGCGTCTTTGTGCGAATGGGGGCCACACGATCAATCTGATCGCCAAGTCCGTACACGCTGAAGCCGGAGCCTGTGCCTTTGCCGCTAAGGCGGAATAGCGTCCCCGCGAGATAGCAGGTCGTGCGGGTGACCACGTAGTCCAGCGCTTGCCCGCCAAAAATGCCGGCGTTGCCTTCTTCGTCCTCGCCCCGGAAACCGCCATCCGCCATGGGGTCGCCCGAATCCAACATCTGCAGATCGAGGCAATGTTTGTGCACATTGGCGAGCACCCAGGGGGTCCAATCGTTGTTGGCGGCCTGGGCGATATCGAGCACGTTGTTTGCCTGAATTCCGAACGCGTTGTAGGGGCGCACGTGGGGCTCGTTCTTCATTGTCCATTCGCCATAGCGCACCATGGCATCGAGATACCTGGCGTCGCCGGTGAGCTTGTATGCCGCCAGGACGACGACGACGATGCCGTCATCACTGCGCAGGAGGTAGCGATCATTGCCATCGCCGAGTCCCCAGTGGTGGTTCAACGGCAGAGCTTCCATGGCGCGGATGTCCTGAATGGCGTAGATCCCGCCATCCTCGCGCTGGCAGGTGAGAACGCGGTCGGCGGCATCCACGAGGATTTCCACGTAGCGGCCTTCGCCGGTGATGTTATAGCAGTGCCAGAGCGGGATTGCCGTGGCCTGGTGGACCGCGTCGATGGGAGCGCCGGGGTAATAGACTTGCTCGGGATAGTAAGACGCGTGGCGCGGCATGCCGACATCGCGGCGCCAGTTGCGTGCGATGAAGTCGCAGAATGCGCGACCGCGGCGCAGGTAGTCAGGATTCCCGGTGCAGTGGTAGAGCATCAGCATGCCGGACGCCGCTTGCGCGCCGTTGAGTGCGCCGGCGAAATTTTCATGCGGGTAGCGCTCCGTGATGGCGCCACAGGTGATGCTGTAATAGGGGTCCAGCGGTTGCAGTGCGCGAATGTAGCGGGCGCCAAGTTCCGCCGCGTCCAGATAACGTTTGTCCCCGGTGATGTTGTAGGCGTCTGTGAGGACGAAGAGCGCACGTCCATGGGTCCAGTTGAGGCCGGGGACGTATTTCTTCTCCGGCATGAAATAGGAATAGAGGAAGCGGCCGAGGTTGGCATCGCAGCCGATGAGGTTCTTCAACTGGGAGTTTACGAACCAATCGGCGGCGAGGAGAGCGCGGTCAAGAA
Organism: Verrucomicrobiota bacterium; assembly: GCA_027620105.1. Taxonomy (GTDB): domain Bacteria; phylum Verrucomicrobiota; class Kiritimatiellia; order UBA8416; family JAIOPI01; genus JAIOPI01. The sequence continues at coordinate 13,507 of JAQCIA010000002.1, forward strand.
ACTGGGTGCGGACTTTTTCGGTCAGCGCGCTGCTCATGATGTGCTATCCATTCCTGGTTAGGTAGCGAAAGCCCGCATGCTTGCGTATCGCTCGGATGGTGTCAAATGGGAAACCCGCAGGGGATCGAAACGACAGGGGAGAAGCCCAAAGTGATGCCGTCCGGCGGAGGCTGGCGTCCAGCTTGGGGCAATCGGCAGGACGGAGGAATTAAGAGAAGGGAAACTGCGGATGCAGGATGACGGGGGTGAAGCCGATGGTGGCGCCGGTGGTTACGTCGATGCGCTAGAGTTTTCAGGGCTGATCCGCCACGTAGAGGTGTTGAACGAGACCACCCATGTCGCTGGTTAGGGGGATCAATCCACCGGGGACGTTGACACCCTGGATCACGAGCCCCTTTTCGATCATCGCCACACGCGGTGCGGCGTCGACGTGTTGCGATTCCTGCAGGCGCGCCACGGTGTGGTGCATGCTGGTGGACAAGAAGAACATGCGGCGGCCGAGCCTACGGAGGAAGTCGGTCGCATCGGGTGGTGCGATTTGTTAGTCTGCCGCCATGTCAATTGAACTCAATCTGCCGCCACAGGAAGTGCGCGTGTTGGGGGCGCTTGTCGAGAAGAGCCTGACGACACCGGAGTACTATCCACTGACGCTCAATGCGCTCGTGGCGGCCTGCAACCAAAAATCCAATCGCGAACCCAGCATGCTGATCGGCGAGAAGGACGTTGTGCGGGCGCTCGATGGTCTGCGTGAAAAAGCGCTCGCGTGGTCCGTGGCGCTGGCGGGCAGCCGGGTGCCCAAGTATCGCCATGCGGTGCCGGATGTGCTGCCCGTGACGCCGCTGGAGCTGGCCATCCTTGCGGAGCTGATGTTACGCGGTCCGCAAACGGTGGCAGAACTGCGCGCACATACGGCGCGGATGGTGGCATCATCGGATGTCGCGGAAATTGAGTCCGCGCTAACCTCCATGGCCGCACGGGCGGAAGGGGCGCTGGTGCATCGGATGGGGCGACAGACCGGTCAGCGCGGTGAGCGTTTTGCGCATGGCCTGTCTGGTGCGCCCGTGGAGGCGCCCGAACGTCTTGAGCCGCTGCCGGAATCGGCGCGTCTTGCTGTTGCGGAGGAGTCCGCGCGACTGGCCGCACTCGAGGGGCAGGTATTGGCGCTACAGGATGCGCTGGCGCAAATGCAGGCGCAACTCGCGGATTTTCGGCATCAATTCGAATAGTGGGGCGGGGCTCAAAAAGTAACGCCCCGACGCAGGCTGTGCGTCAGGGCGTTCTCGCGAGGCTTTGAATGGAACGAATCAGCGGATGAAAAGCATCTCCTGATAGGTGGGCAGGGGCCACAGATCGTCCGCGATGATGCCTTCGATTTGATCGGCGTACTTGCGGACCTCCATCATCGCCGGAACGACCGCATCCCGATAATGGCGGGCGTGGTCGAGGGTGTTGCCCTGCGCCTTGTGGTCGATGGCATGCGCCAGCCCGTCGATAGCCGACTCCAGGGAATTCGTCAGCTTGGTGATCTGCTCCAGTGAGCCGCGATGCGCGCTTACCCCGATGGCCTTCATTGCTCCCGCTGTGCTGGCGAGTTCACCCTGGTAGCGGTAGGCGGCCGGGAGAATTTGCGAGCGCGCCATACTGACGCACAGGAGTGCCTCCGTATTCACGTCCTTGCAATAGCGCTCGGCGTAGATCTCGTTGCGCGATGCCAGTTCGCGCTTTGACAGCACGCGATACTTTTCGAACAACGCGGCGTAAGTCTTGTTGCCGGACACCGCGGCCAGGGCGTCCACGGTGTTGCGGTGATTTGGCAGGCCACGCTTGGCCGCTTCCTTGTGCCAGGACTCGGAATAGTTGTCGCCGTTGAAGATCACTGCCTTGTGGGCCTTGATGACCGACTGCAGGAGCTTCTGCACGGCGGCGTTGAGCTTCTTCGGGTCGCCCTTCGTGGCCTTCTCCAGTTCCGTCGCCATGTAGTCGAGGCTTTCGGAGACAACGGTGTTGAGAATCACCAGCGGTCCCGCGATGGACTGGCTCGAACCCACGGCACGGAACTCGAACTTGTTGCCCGTGAACGCGAAGGGGCTGGTCCGGTTGCGGTCGCCAGCATCCTTTGGGAGCGCCGGCAGCGTGTCGACACCGATGGTCATGGTGTCGGCGCGCTTCGATTTTTTCGCGCCGCCCTGCTCGATCTGATCGAAGATATCGGAGAGCATATCGCCGAGGAAGATCGAGATGATGGCCGGCGGGGCTTCGTTGGCCCCCAGGCGGTGGTCATTGCCGGCATGGGCGATGGACACGCGCAGGAGTTCCGAATAGGTATGCACGGCGCGGATGACCGCGGCGCAGAACACAAGGAACTGGGCATTCTGGTGCGGGTCAGTGCCCGGCTCCAGCAGGTTCATCTCGGCGGTGCCAAGCGACCAGTTCAGGTGCTTGCCTGAGCCATTGATGCCGGCAAAGGGCTTTTCGTGCAGCAGGCAGGCGAGGCCGTACTTTTCTGCCACACGCTTGAGCGTGATCATGACCATATGCTGATGGTCGGCCGCGACGTTGGCATTTTCGTACACCGGGGCAAGTTCGAACTGGCTGGGGGCCACTTCGTTGTGGGGTGTTTTGACGGGGACGCCCAGTTTGAACAATTCGCGCTCGGCGTCCAGCATGCAGGCCAGCACGCGATCCGGAATGGCGCCGAAATACTGATCCTCGAACTCCTGGCCCTTGGCGGGTTTGGCGCCGAACAGCGAGCGGCCGCAGATGGTGAGGTCCGGCCGTGCGAAGAAAAAGTTCCGGTCGATCAGGAAATACTCCTGTTCCGGTCCGGCCGTGGCGAAGACATAGCCGGGATCGGTGTGGCCGAACAATTTCAGGACGCGCTGCGCCTGGCGGTTGAGGGCCTGCATGGAGCGCAGGACGGGCGTTTTCTTGTCCAGCGCTTCACCGGTCCACGAGCAGAAGGCGGTGGGAATGCAGAGCGTGGTGCCGTTGGGGTTCTCGAGGATGTAGGCGGGACTGGTCACGTCCCAGGCCGTGTAGCCACGGGCCTCGAAGGTGGCGCGGATGCCACCGGAGGGGAAGGAGGAGGCATCGGGTTCGCCCTGAATCAGCTGCTTGCCGCTGAATTCCGTGACGGCCCCACCCTGACCGTCGGGCGAGAGGAAGCTGTCATGCTTTTCCGCCGTTATGCCGGTGAGGGGATAGAAAACGTGGGCATAGTGTGTGGCACCTTTTTCGATGGCCCAGTCCTTCATGGCGGTGGCGACGGCGTCGGCGATGCTCGGGTCCAGGGAGGCACCTTGACGGATCGTGCGCTGGATGGCCTTGTAGACGGACTTCGGGAGGCGGTCGCGCATCACCGCGTCGCTGAAGGTGTTTGAGCCGAAGAGGTCCTTGGCCGGGGTATCGAGAAAGTTCAGCGGCTTTTCGAGCGGGCGATACGAGGTGACGGCAGCAATGGCTGCCTGACGGGCGTTGCTCTGCTTCATGGACGAATCTCTCCTTGTTGAAACCCACCGCGCGGCCCCATCGCCAACGCGGTTTTCAGCATGTACACGTGTGACCGCTACTGCAAGCACCGATTGTGCCAGCAGTGGTCCGGCGCAGACGGGAGGTGTCGTAAGCGCTTTTCTGGTGCGATGTTATGCCTGTACAAATAAATACATATCTGCGGAATGCCCGCAAACAATTACAAGTTTGTCGTGAATTGTGCTGTGAGTATACAAAACCGTCTCTATTGAATCATGGCCGGTTCCGCTGGGTGGTTTCCGTGCTGGACGCAATTTTCCATACCCACGGGCAAAGCGTGCTGTGATACGGTGACGCCATGACGATTCAGCAGAAAGAAGACGGCGCAACGATGGCGGTATTTCTCGATCTGGAAAATATCGCCCTCGGCGCTCTGGACGCGCATTACCCCCAATTCAATATTCGCAAGGTCCTGGAGCGCCTGCTGCTGAAGGGCCACATCGTGGTGAAAAAGGCCTATTGTGATTTTGAGCGCTACAAGACTTTCAAGCGCGATTTGCACGAGGCAGCGTTCGAATTGATTGAGATTCCGCACCTGCGCCAGTCCGGAAAGAATTCGGCGGACATTCGCATGGTCGTGGATGCGTTGGACCTGTGCTACACGAAGCAGCATGTGGACACGTTCATCATCATCAGCGGCGATTCGGACTTTTCGCCACTGGTGAGCAAGCTGCGTGAGAACGCCAAGGTCGTGGTGGGTGTGGGCGTGAAGAATTCCACGTCGGATCTGTTCATCAACAACTGCGACGAATTCATCTATTACGACGACCTGGTGCGACCGGAGCCGGCGCGCGGTCGCCCGCGGCGCGCGGCAGCACCGACGGGGAAGGCGGAACCGCCCAAAGCGGGCGAGGGGGCCGAGACCAGTGGGGCGGGGCCATCGCTGGAAAAGGCGCTCGATCTGGTGCTGGAGACGGTGGAAGCGCTGCGGGCTGAGCGGGATGGGGACGATTCGATCTGGGGCTCCATGATCAAGCAGACGCTCAAGCGGCGGCACCCCGGCTTCAGCGAACGGGCGTGCGGGTTTCGTTCGTTCAATGACCTGCTGCTCGAGGGCCAGCGCCGCGGCATGCTTGTTTGCAAGGCGGACACAAAGTCCGGCGGTTACATCGTGCGCCTGGCGCAGTAACGGGCGTCTGGCGCGCGTCCGGTCGCGGCGAGCGATCGCGGGCCGGGCTTGTCAGGGCGCGGGGTCCAGGAACATCAGGGCGATACGTTCAGCCCAATAGGCGGTGCAAGCCGTGATGGGCAGGGTCAGCACCCAGGCCCAGATGATCTTTCCGACGATGCCCCACTTCACGGCGCTGAGGCGCTTGGTCGCACCCACGCCCATGATGGACGTGGCGATGATGTGAGTGGTGGAGAGGGGGATGCCGAGGTGGCTGCCGAACTGAATGATGCTGGCCGCCGTGGTTTCGGCGGCAAAGCCATGCAGCGGCTGCAGGCGCACCATTTTGTGGCCCATGGTGCGGATGATGCGCCAGCCACCGGCGGCGGTTCCCAGGGCCATCACGATGGCGCAGACGATCTTGACCCAGGTGGCGACGGTGAAGTTCGGTGTTTGCAGAAACTGCAGCCACTGGGGCAGGTTCTCGAAGGTGCCATCCTTGGTTGCCGTGAACAGGATCAGCGCGATGATGCCCATGGTTTTCTGGGCGTCATTGGTGCCATGGCTGAAGCCCATGGCGGCGGCACTCACCAATTGCAATTTGCCGAAGACGAGATTGACGATGCGGGGCTTCATGCGCTGGACCAGTACTTGCAGCAGGGCCATGATCAGACAACCGGCGATGATGCCCACCACTGGCGACACAAACATGGGCATGACCACTTTGGGCCAGAGGCCCTCCATTTTGCCGGTGGTGGTGTTGAGCACATCCCAGCGGATGACGGACCATTTCCCGTGTGCGGACGCGAGCGTGGCGCCGCAAAGGGCGCCAATCAAGGCATGGCTTGAACTGGACGGCAGCCCGAGCCACCAGGTGAAGATGTTCCAGGCGAGCGCGGCCAGCAGGGCGATGAAGATCGTCTGGACGGTCACGTAATGCGTATCCACCAACCCCTTGCCGATGGTCGTGGCCACGGAGGTGCCGACCAAGGCGCCCATCAGGTTAAAGATTGCCGCCAGCATGACCGCCTGGCGAGGCGTCAGGACTTTCGTGGACACGGTCGTGGCAATTGAGTTGGCCGTGTCGTGAAATCCGTTGACGTACTCAAAGGCGAGAGCGATGAGCAGGGCGCAAAGGATGAAGACCATAAGGAATCCCCGCCGTCTTACGAATACTTGAGGACAACCTGAAAGATCACGTTGCCGACATCGCGGCACCGGTCGATGATCTTCTCAATTGTTTCGTACAGGTCCCGCACGATGATGACCTTCAGGGGGTCGTGGCGACCGCTGTAAAGATCCTTCAGCAGTTCGAGCATGACGATGTCCGCGTCGTGCTCGAAGCGATGCATGCGCGCATTGTCATCCTTCATTTCTTCCAGATGCACCCGGCGGCGCAGTTTCATCACCATGGTGACGAGGGCGCCGACGGACTGCTGCAGCAAGCCCACCTGCCGTAGAAAATCGATGCCGTCGAGCTGATGGCGGGTGAGAAAGAACTTTTCGCTGAATTTTTCGGCCGCCTTGGGGATTTTGTACAGCGCGTTGGAAAGTGACTCAATGTCTTCGCGCTCGAGGGGGGTGACGAAGGTTGTGCACAATTGCTCGGTGATGTCCTCGCTGATGCGCTTGTGTTTCTGCCGGGCTTCGACGAAGTCATCCTGCCCGGGGCCGGTGCGGGGGTCCCGCAGCAATTTGGCGAGCAAGTCGATGCTGACCTGCGCCTCGGCTGCGCTGGCCTCGAGCAAGTTGTAGAACTTGTCGTCATGTCCCATCAGACGCCTGATAAAGGTAATCATGGGTGTAGCTTATTGCAGGATTGTGGGCAAAGCGCACGCAGAAAGAATGTCAGCCGGTATGCGAATTGCAGCGCGGCGCGAGAGATAGGCCGCAAGCGCATGCTTCTGCGGGAGATGTTGGGCGCACGAAAGTTGCGGTCCGTCAAGCCGACGACCTGCCACGGTTAGACGTCAGGTGCCGTGCGCGGCTGGCGGCGAAGGGTTTTGAGGATTTCAAAACCGACCAGTTTACAGCGTTGCTCGTCCCAGAGTCGGAAGGTGAAAGATTTGAAGCTGGCGACAAGCGTGACGGGTTTGACCGTCTGCATCATGGGTTCGGCGTGGTGGCACTTGCGCAGGTTATAGTTGGGGATGCGCGAGCTGAGGTGGTGAATATGGTGAAAGCCGATACTGCCGGAAAACCAGTTCAAGAGCTGGGGCAGTTTATAGAATGAGCTGCCGCGCAGGGCGGCCGTGGCGTAGTCCCAATCTTCGTGGCGCTGCCAGTAGACGCCCTCGAACTGGTGTTGCACGTAAAAGAGCCAGACCCCGAGGGAGCTGGCCACCGCGATGATCGTCAGCTGAATCAGCAAATAGGCCTTAAAGCCAAACAGCAGGCTCAGTCCCGTGGCCATGCCGACGATGGCGAGATTGGTGAGGTAGACCGATTCGGTTTCGCGACGGCCGGCCTTGGGCAGGGGGAAGCGGTGCCAGACGACGAAGAGAAACAGCGGCGCCACCAGAAAGAGGATCACCGGGTTGCGCGCGAGCCGGTAGGCAAAGCGTTTCCAGCGCGAAGACGCGATGTATTCCTGCACGGTCAGCGTCCAGATGTCACCGGTGCCACGGCGGTCCAGGTTGCCGGCGGTGCCGTGGTGCTGGGCGTGTTCCCAGCGCCACTGCTGAAAAGGGGTCAGGGTGAGGACGCCCGCAATGAAGCCGAGAACCTCGTTGGCAGCGTGGGACTTGAAGAACGAGCGATGGCTGCAATCGTGCAGCACGATGAAAAGCCGGATGGTGAACAAGCCGGCCAGGATGGCGAAGGGCAGTGTGTGCCAGTAGGACTGCTGGATTGTGTGCAGCATGAGGTACCACAGCACGGCGTAGGGCACGAAGGAATTGACGATCTGCCAGATGCTGCGCCAATTGGATGGCGTCTCGTACATGGCGACGATACGGCGCCAGGCTGGTGTTTCGGCGGGCGGCGTGGCCGGGGAGTCCGCGTCGGTAGCAGCAACAGGTCGGGCGGCCTCCGCGCTGGCTGATGTGGTTTGTGTATTCACTCTCGCGCTATTATAGGCGAAGTAGGCCGATGAAAGCTATCTGTTGTTTTGCCCTGTCCATGCGGGGGTTACGTCGGCCTGCCAGCGGCCACCCCGGCTACAGGTTGTCGCGGATGGGCTGCTTGGCCCGGTAGGATTCGAGCCGCTTGTTGAGCGCGTCGGCGAGCCCCTGATCGCCCAAGCCGAGCGCCAGTTCGACGCCGGTCTGTGCGACCGAGATGGCGCGTTTGAAATCGCCAGATTCGGCGTGGGCCGCGGCGAGCGTATCCATGATGGCAGGATTCTTTCCGCCAGTCACCCGGAAGGCCTGGTCCGCGAGTTTGACCGCTTCCGCCCCGTTCCGCTGTCGGGCATTGGGACTCGCGGCAAGAATCCAGGCCAGATTGTTGAGCGCATCAATGGCATTCGGATCCTTGGCGACGATATCACGAAGCTGACGGATCAGTCCGTCGACCGGATCGGGCGTGGCAGCATCCGGTGCGGCAGCGGCACGCGACCGCATCGCGTCCACCGGCACCACTTCGGCGGCAAACTCCCAGGGCAAGCCGGCGGCTTTCAATTCGTCCACCATGTCGCGTTTGTCGGCGGCC
>JAQCIA010000276.1 GCA_027620105.1 Verrucomicrobiota bacterium
AGCGGTTGCTGAACTTCTCCCAGCAGTGGGAAGGGGATGCCGCCGGTGGCGGGATGGATAAGGAGGACGCCAAGGATTTGAATCTGAAGATTCAGGAACTGCGTGACGGGATGGCCTTCCTCAAGCAGCTCATGGACGAGATGCGCTACGAGCCCGTGGTGCAGGAAAGTCTGCTGGGTGTCGAGTAAACGGCATTGCCTCGCGAAGTGATCCTGATATCATCAGGCGAATGAAGCCGCGCATCGGGAATCGTGCCGTTCGGGTACGGCCTGACGCGGCGATACGCACTTCATGAACCCCATGGCTACGGTTATCTCACGGTGGTTGCGCGGGCCCTGCATGACTGCCGCGAGCGTCGCGGTGGCCTTGGCGTTACTGCCGGGCGCCGGGGAGCAGGCGCAGGCTGGCAAGATTCTGCTCCGGATCCAGGCCGGCAATCCGGTGGAGGCCGACAAGGAGCAGTCGGTCACCATCAAGACCAACCTGCCCGAAGGCGTGCGCACCAACCACATCCTCAGCCTGGGCGGGCTCGAGCTCGGGTATGATGTCAAGAGTGACCAGTATTACGTCCATCGCGAACTGACGCTGGCCCCGCGCCAGATACGGATCTTTGACGTCGAGATTGACGATATTTGGGTGATTCCAGATGCCGAACTGGCGGCGCTGCGGACGCACGCGGCGCGCATGCAGGCCCTGCTCACGGATTACCCGCAGCAGCGGGAGACGGCCGACGAATACACGTCGATGATTGAGGAAAACCTCGCGCGCATCGAGGAATTTCAGCGGGCGAACAAGATCGGTCCGGGCGTGCAGCCACTGACGCACATTCGCGCGCATGCCTCCAATCTTGAAACGCTGAAGCGCGTCAAGATCGACGTTGGGCGCGTCGAGAATCTCGTGCTGGGGACGGGGCAGGATCCAGGCGGCATGCTGGGGGATGATCGCCGTTCCCCCAAGCCGGAGCGGTTCCTGGACTCCGCAGTGGCGTATACCAACACGGCCGTCCTGCGCATCGAAGTTGAGAACACATCGCCCGACCGCGCGCGCAAGATTCCGGTGCGGTACAACCTGCCCGAGGAAATTCGCGAGCACGACGTGGTCGATGCGGGCGGATTGGAACTGGCGACCGACAAGGAGCGCGGCATTGCGTATGTGTTCAAACAGGGCCTGGAGCTTGGTCCACGTGAAAAGCGCGTGTTCAACATTCGGATCAAGGACAAGTGGAACATCAACGCGCCGCGGATCACCGCGCTCGACAAGACGGCCGGGGAGCTGCTGGTCCGCGTGGAGGCTGCCGGAAAGTTTGCATCGCTGGAGGAGGCGCTGCGCGCGATCATCAATGACCTGGAAGCGGTGGCGGCGGAGCGGGGCCCGACCACCGTGGACGCCCAGTATGTCGCGTTCTATCGGGGGCAGGCCACGCGGCTGGACGAGATCGAGGCGCGCGTGAACCGGATCGTCATGGCGATTCCGCAGATTGACCGCTCCACAAAAATTGGTCCGCGCATCAAACCGCCGAGCGCAAAGACCACCTGGCTCATCATTTACATTATCCTTGGTTTTCTTGCGCTCCTGAGTGTAACGTTCTACTTCCGCTGGTACGGGAAACACCGGTAGGAAGACACGGATGGGCGGCCGGACGGGCCCTGATCCCAACCCCGGCGCGAGAACATTCAGCAACGGTTAGCGCAGAGACTCACGCATGGCGGCCAAGATCAACCTGCTGCGGATGAAGGAACACGGCACGGTCGCCGAAATCCGCCAGGATGTTGTGCATGTGGTCGGGCTGACCAACTGTCTCAATGGGCAGCTGGTTCGCATTGGCGACATTGTGGATGGCGTGGTTCTTGGCTTCGATCCCGATTACGTGCTCGTGCTCCTGATGGACGCCGCCACCGGCGTGAAGCCGGGAGACAAAGTGGTGAGCACCATGGCCGAGTTCAAGATTCCCGTCGGCATGGAGTTTATGGGGCGGCGGGTGAGCGCCTTGTGCAAGCCGATCGATTCGGCTGGCCCGATTCGCGAGGATGCCCGTTATCCGATTTTCGGCGTGGCCCCATCCGTGCTGGAGCGCGTTCCGCTCGGCGAGGAATTGCAGACCGGCACGAAACTCATCGACATGATGAAGCCGGTGGGCAAGGGGCAGCGCATGCTGATCCTGGGCGACCGCATGACGGGCAAGACCACCCTCGGCGTGGACGCCATTCTGAGCCAGAAGGGGCGGGACGTGACGTGCATTTACTGCTGTATCGGCAAGGCGGAGGCTGCGCTGAACCGGGTCATCAAGTTGTTCGATCAGCACGGGGTGTGGAACTATGGGTTGATTGTGGCGGCCACCGCATCGGACCCCATGGGACAGCAGTACCTCGCCCCCTATGTGGCCACCAGCATTGGCGAATATTTCATGTATGAAAAGCGCGCCGACGTGCTTATCGTGTTCGACGACTTTACGAAGCATGCCTGGGCGTATCGTCAAATTTCGCTGTTGCTGGAACGGTCTCCGGGGCGCGACGCATATCCCGGCGACATTTTCTATATCCATTCACAGCTGGTCGAGCGTGCCGGCAAATTGAAATCAGACCGCGGCGGTGGTTCCATGACGCATCTGCCCATCGTCGAAACGCTACAGGGTGACGTGGCCGGCTATATTGCTTCGAATATCGTGTCGATGACCGATGGCCAGATATACACCAGCACGTCGCTGTTCGGCGAAGGATTCAAGCCGGCCATTGATATGGGGCTTTCGGTCTCGCGCATCGGCAACAAGGTGCAGTGGCCCGCGATCAAGCGGCTGACCGGTATGTTGCAGCTCGAGTTCGTCCGCTACAAAGAATTGGAGCGCCTGACGCGCATTCGCGCGGGTGCATCGGCGGAAGTCGAGGAACGGCTGCGGCGCGGCCGGGTGCTCGAAGCGGTGCTGAAGCAACCGGAGAACAAGCCGATTCCCGCTGAGGATCAAGCCATCATGCTGTTTGCACTCAACAACGGATTCCTGACCGAGGTGGAACCGGAAGACGTGCAGGCGCGCATCGAGGCACTGCTTCAGCAGATTCGGCGCGACAGCCCCGAACTGATCGAAGAGCTGGTCAGTCGTCGCGACTTGAATGACGCAATCAAGGAGGGGCTGCATGAGCACCTCAAGCGGTTCGTCAGTGCCACTGTTTAGGATCAAACAGTCGGACCAGGGCCGGATCAAGAGCATCAAAGAGCTGGTGGCCCGGATCGATGGGATGCCGCACTGCCTTAACGGGCAACTCATCGATATGGGTGATGGTGTGCGCGGCCTGGTCATGGGGTTCAACCAGCAGGACGTGATCGCGCTGGTGATGGGTGACGAATCCCGGCTGCGGATAGGGAAGTCCGTGACCGGTATGGGCGAGCCCTTTTGTGTTCCCGTGGGGGCCAATTTCCTCGGACGGATGGTGACCGCCCTTGGCGAACCCTGTGATGGCCTGGGACCGGTGGCGGCCACGGTGTCAGCGGGCAGTTAAAACCAGCCACTCATGGGCACTTCCAACCCAGCCACTATTATGCGACATCTTTTATGTGCAGACGCGAATGGCGCTTACTTAAGCCTGCGGCGCGCGGGACGCTCGCCCTCCATC